>JBDTPK010000174.1:0-6071 GCA_039932735.1 Nitrospirota bacterium | reverse complement strand
CTCCTTGTGCCCAGTGTGCCAATTCCCTGTGTCTCAATCTAGGGGGTCAGTCCACCTCTCTGAGTTCAGCTGTGCGAGGATGGCACAGGCCATCGCGTGATTGCAAGATACTCTCAGCCGGAATCGCCGACAATCCTATGTACCACACAGGGTCTCCGGCTTGACTCATCTCCTGTAGGCCGATAGGATGCCGCCGTGCAACGACGCCGATTATTCGCGCTTTTCTATGTCTTTCTCCTGTCGCTCCCCTTCCCTGCCTTGGCAGGAAACGATCCGCCCCCGTCCGGGCTGATCCCGATAATCCTCCCGGGGGGCGCCATCATTCATGCAGAGTTGGCCGACACGCCCCAGAAGCGTGCAGACGGATTGATGTATCGTGAGCATTTAGCCGACGATCGAGGCATGCTCTTTACATTCTCCCAAGCGCAAGCCTGGGTGTTCTGGATGAAGAACACAAAGATGCCGCTTGATCTCATCTGGATCAATGAGAAAAAGCAGATCGTCCATCTCGAGCAGCGAGTCCCGATCTGCACGAGGACGGACGACAGCTGCCCACAATATCGACCCAACGAGGACGCGCTCTATGTCTTGGAGCTCGCCGGGGGCCGAGCTGAGCGTTTGAAGTTACAGCGGGGATCGAAACTTCAATTCCAGATCCCATAGTGGCGTGGACGGAATCTAAGAGTTTGCCGGATGCTCAAACAGTCCACCCGGCAGGCCGCAGCCGACGAAAGCACCGGAGGCATAGCCCTTCTCACCCGCCCACCCCAAGCGCCAAGACAGCTTGTTCTCCGAGTGGGCTACGTTGAGGATGCGTTCGAGGCGAGAACGAAGCATGGGAAAAGGCGCGTCTCGGCGCGCCGGGTTTGGGCGGGTGAGAAGAGCGACTTTTTGAGCATCCGGCCCTTACGATCGTTCCTGCCAGGCCCGCATCCGTCTCGCCGTAATCACCCCATCCACACGCTCAACAGCTTTGAGTACCTGTTCGAGGTGGTGGGTGTCCGACACTTCCACGACAAAATCCAGTGCGGCTTTCTGATCCTCTCGCGTCGTGATTTCCGCACGGCTGATGTTGGCATGGCATTCCGCAATCGCAGAGGACACGTTCGCCAACACCCCGGTCTTATCGACCGCGACAATGGACATTTTAACCGAGTGCGTGCTGGGTGTGTCCACGTCCCATTCCACTTCCACCAGCCGTTCCTTGTCGTAGTCCAACGCCTCAAGATTGGGGCAATCGACGGCATGGATCGTCAACCCGCGACCACGAGTAATATACCCGAGAATACGGTCGCCGGGCACGGGATGGCAACAGCGCGACAGCTGCATCAGCAGATCCCGAGACCCTTTGACCTGTACGCCGGTGTCATCGCTCTTCCCACTTACCGATTTACGCGGAGCGGGACGTTCCTGAGCCGGCGCCTGCGCTCCGGATGACGGAGCCGTGAGCTTGCCGATGACCTGCGACGTGGCCATGTGGCCGAACCCGACGGCCGCAGCCAATTCGTCGGTGCTGTCGAATCCCAACTGACGAGCGGCATTTACGAGCTCCGCTGATTTGAACATCCTGGCCGGCGCCATCCCTTGGCGGCGGAACTCCGACTCCAGTAAACGACGGCCGATCTCGATACTCCGCTTCTGCTCTTCAAGCTTGATCCAGTGTTTAATCTTGGTCTTCGCACGCGAGGTGCGGACAAACTTCAACCAGTCCTTGTGCGGCGATTGCGTGGGAGACGTCAGAATTTCGACCATATCTCCGCTCGCAAGTTGATATTTGAGCGGCACGATTTTCCCGTCCACCTTGGCGCCGACACAATGGTCCCCAACCTCGGTATGAATCGCGAAGGCAAAATCGATGGGTGTCGATCCTCTCGGCAGCTCCTTCACAATCCCTTTGGGCGTGAACACATAGACCGCATCGTGAAACAGGTCGAGTTTGACGGAATCCATAAACTGCCGGTTATCCGTCAAATCTGCTTGCCACTCGACGAACTGGTGGAGCCAGCCGAACGCTTTACTGTCACGATCTGCCACGTGCCCCTGTTCCTTATACTTCCAATGCGCGGCAATCCCATGCTCGGCGAGCCGATGCATGTCCTCTGTGCGGATCTGGAACTCGACGTGCTCTCCCTTCGGGCCCACCACCGTCGTGTGGAGGGACTGATAGAGATTGGATTTCGGAATCGCAATGTAATCTTTGAACCGCCCCGGCACGGGCCGCCAGACTGAGTGAATCACCCCGAGCACGGCATAGCAGTTCATCTTGGTATCGGTCACAATCCGTAGCGCGGTCAGGTCGTAGACCTCCTCGAACGTAATCGACTGCTTGTCCATCTTTTGGTAAATGCCGTAGAGATGTTTGGGTCGACCATAGACCTCTCCAGCCAATCCATTCTCTTCCATCGCCTTCTTCACGAGCTGGCTGACTTCATCAATGTACTGCTGCCGATCCTCATCCCGTTTCGCCACGCGGACACGCAAGGTCTCGTAGACCTCCGGCTTGAGGTGCTTGAGACAGAGGTCTTCCAGCTCATTTTTGATCCACCCGATTCCGAGCCGATTCGCCAGCGGCGCATAGATCTCCAGCGTTTCCTGAGCGATCTCCTGCCGCTTGGCTACGCTGAGATGTTCCAAGGTGCGCATGTTGTGCAGCCGGTCGGCGAGCTTAATGAGGACGACCCGGATATCGTCCGCCATCGACAGCACCATCTTGCGGAAATTCTCCGCCTGTTTTTCCGCATAGCTCCGAAACGTGATCTTGCCGATCTTGGTGACGCCGTCGACCAGATGCACGACGTCCTTCCCGAACTCCCGTTCGAGTTCGTCAGGCGTCGCAACCGTATCCTCCAGGGTATCGTGCAGCAGCGCAGCGACGATGGCGGTGACATCCGTTTTGAGCGAGGTCAGAACTCCGGCGACGGCAATGGGATGTTGAAGGTAGGGCTCTCCGGACTGACGTAGTTGCCCTTCATGCGCTTTCGCAGAAAACTCGTGGGCTTTGCGAACGAGATCGAGGTTGGCATCGGCAGCATAGCTTCTGATCCGATCCAGCAACTGGTCAAGATCCGTGACAGTTTGGTAGACCATAATACGCTCACTTACTCGCTCACACTCGCTCGGACATCGCGAATCCGAAGCTGAATCCGGTCACGGCCGTTCCAGTGATTCAGCTCCGGCGTGAAGGCCAAATCGACCGGGGCGCGAGACGGAATACCACGCTCCAGCAGCGACTTGATGCCGAATCCTATACTATCAAACGGCAGCGATGTCCCCTGCCGCACGGTCATTTTCAGATGCTTCTCGCCGACGGTGCGTGCCTCCATCACTTCGAGACCTGTCACCGCAAATGTCGGCTCTGGATTGCCCTCGCCGAACGGATGGAGCGAACCGATCTCCTGGATCAACTGCAGATTCACTTCGTCCAAACGCACTTCGGCATCGACGTTCAGCGTTGGGACCTTGGCCCCACCGTGGGTCCATCCGGCTACCACATCGGAGAATTTGGCACGGAACTCCTCGATCCGAGACTCGCGAATCGCCACCCCTGCGGCACTCGGATGCCCACCGAAGGCCTCCAACATCTCCCGGCAGCACGCCAATCCTTGATAGAGATCGAACCCGCCGGTCGTCCGCGCCGAGCCTTTTGCGATGCCCTGTTCGTTGATCGCCATCACAATCGCCGGGCGCTGAAACCGATCAACCAAGCGTGCCGCGACAATGCCAACCACGCCGAGATGCCACTGCCGAGAAGCCACGATGAGTGCGGGCGGCAGCTCTTGATCCTTCAACGAGGCCAGCGCCTCCGCCATGATATCCACTTCGATGCGCTGCCGTTCTCGATTCAGCTGCTCCAGCCGGTCTGCCAACTGCTGCGCCTCAGCCGGATTGTCTGTCGTCAACAACCGCACAGCCAACATGGCACCGTCCAATCGCCCAGCAGCATTGATGCGGGGCGCTAACTTGAAGGCGATCGTTTCTGCCGTACAATCCCGCGTGACCCCCGCCACCAGCTTCAATGCCCGCACGCCGCAGCGCGCGCCGCGCGACAATTGGACCAATCCTTCGCGCACAAAGTTTCGATTCTCATCGTGCAAGGGAACCACATCGGCAACCGTCGCCAACGCCACGAGATCGAGCAACGACTCCAACGGCACCCCGGCGACCCTGTAGCGCAACTGGTAGGCCTGCGCCACCTTGTAGGCCAGCGCCGCGGAACAGAGGCCGCGAAAGGGATAGAGCGCACCGGCTCGATGGGGATTGAGCACCGCCACAGCCGGCGGCATTTCCTCGTCGGTCTGGTGATGGTCTGTCACCACCACATCCATGCCGAGCTGGGCCGCCAATGCGATTTCTTTATGCGAGGTCGTGCCGCAATCGGAGGTCACCAACAGCGTGACGCCTTCGTCATGCAAGCGCTGAACGGCGCCGAGGTTGAGTCCATAGCCTTCACGGAGTCGATGCGGGACATAGGCGCGAACCTGCGCGCCCAATCCTCCGAAGAACGACATGTAGACGCTGGTCGCCGTAATCCCGTCGACATCGTAGTCGCCGTAAAAACAGATCGGCTCCTGAGTCGTCACGGCACGATGCAACCGTTCGACCGCCTGCTCCATGTCGGGAATCAAAAACGGATCGTGCGGCGCCTGCAGCGACATCCATGAGGTGGCTTCATCCGGCGTGGTCACGCCACGAGCGAGGAACAGCGAGGCCGTGGCAGGAGAAATCGAAAGGGCATGGGCTAACGAAGCCCGTTGAGACAGATTGACATCACGGAAAACCCAGAGCTTGGACTTCATGAGGGCCTCTTACGTAAATCAGAGTCTCTGGCGAAGCTAACTATCTGAGAATTATAGGGATAATAGCCGCTCGGCCCGATGTTGTCAAACCGAGGAACGTGGCGCCGTGCTGGTGACGGACGGAGGCCGGATCTGATGACCTGAGAATAAGGAGGAGGAAGGAAAAGAAGGAAGCAGTTCCACCTGGCTGCCGGCGTTACTCTCCTCCCTTTTGTACGTAGTTCTTGACGAATTCTTCTGCGTTCGTTTCAAGCACGTCGTCAATTTCATCGACCAGCTTATCGATATCTTCTTTCATCTTCTTGCCGGCTTCGATGACCTTCGGATTGGCCTTGACCTCTTCCTTCCCCTGAGGCTCTCGCCTGGGTTCCTGCTTGCGCTCTTGTTTCTCCATCCGAGCACCTCCCGTGATTCTGGGAAACTCTCGTGGATCAGCCACCAGCATGATCCCGTACGATCACCTTACCGCACGATTCTTTCAGTCGTCAAGCCAGGGAAAGAACGTGGCCCATCGCAGGCTGTCAGCGGTCAACGTTCAGCGTTCAGTCATCAACACAGAGCTGAGAGCTGACCGGCTTCACTGCTCGTCCTATCACACCAGCAAAGACACGATGAGCAGCGCCACAATGTTGATGACCTTGATCATCGGATTGATCGCCGGACCAGCGGTATCTTTATAGGGATCGCCGACCGTGTCGCCCGTCACTGCCGCCTTGTGGGTATCGGTCCCCTTCATGCCCTGCTCTTCAACATACTTCTTCGCATTGTCCCACGCGCCGCCGCCGCTCGTCATCGAGATGGCAACAAACAAACCCGTGACGATACTGCCGACCAGCATGCCGCCTAAGGCTTGTGGCCCCAGGATCACACCAACCACAATAGGAGAAATGACCGGAATCAATCCAGGCACCATCATCTTCTTGATTGCCGCCTGCGTCACAATATCCACGCAGGTCCCGTATTCCGGCTTGCCCGTTCCTTCCATAATCCCTTTGATCGTCCGGAACTGCCTGCGCACCTCCTCCACTACGAGGCCCGCTGCCTCCCCCACGGCTTTCATACAGAGAGCCCCGAAGATAAAGGGCAGCATCCCGCCCAAGAAGAGTCCGACCAGGACGGAAGGATTTGAGAGGTCAAAGGTGCTCGCCCCACTCCCTTTCGCTACCTCACGTGCATATTCAGCGAACAACACCACTGCCGCAAGACCGGCTGACCCGATGGCATAGCCCTTGGTCACCGCTTTCGTCGTGTTGCCGACCGCATCCAATGGATCGG
>JBDTPK010000173.1:0-6194 GCA_039932735.1 Nitrospirota bacterium | reverse complement strand
ACAGCCGGCACGGCGATGTGTTTGCCTACGGCTGTGCTATAATCTGCGCGCTTTTATTCCTGCTTGGCATGTTCCGCACCAAGGGATCAGAACCGGACGCAGTCGCAGTCACTCCGGGCTAACGTGAAAGGATCGCCCCATGTTGGATGAGATAAAGAATCGCGTGCGAGCCGTCGGACAATTGATATTGGAACTACGGGGGCACCTTTGACTTCGCTCGCATGACGGCCGAATTGGCACATCTGGAGCAACAGACATCACAGCCGGATTTTTGGAACCATGCTCAGAAAGCCGCCAAGGTTGGTCGGAAGAAGTCCACGATTGAGCATGACCTCCAGCAGTGGCGGGATATCGATGGGAAGATGAACGATCTGGGCGCATTGCTCGAGCTGGCAGAAGAAATCGACGATCCCGGGCTCATGAAGGAGTTGACGTTCGAGTTGGATCAATTCGAGCCGAAGCTCGCTGCCCTGCGGCTTAAGTTGTTGCTTTCGGGCGAACTGGACCCCAACAATGCAATCGTAGCCATCCATCCTGGCGCCGGCGGGACGGAATCGCAGGACTGGGCACAGATGCTGCTCAGGATGTACCTCCGTTGGGCCGAAGGCAAGAAATTCAAGGTTGAAACGCTGGACCTGCTCCCAGGAGAGGAGGCAGGTGTCAAAAGCGTGACACTGTTAGTGACAGGGGCCTATGCCTATGGCTATCTCAAGGCCGAAGCCGGTGTGCATCGATTGGTGCGCATTTCACCCTTCGATGCGAACAAGCGGCGGCATACCTCCTTTGCCTCGGTCTTTGTCTATCCCGAAGTGGATGAGGATATCGACCTCGTGATCGAAGACAAAGACCTCAGGATCGATACCTTTCGTGCCGGAGGGGCCGGCGGCCAGAATGTGAATAAGGTCGAGACGGCGATCCGCATGACACATCTGCCCACCGGCCTCGTGGTGCAATGTCAGAATGAACGGTCGCAGCTCCAGAATCGCAACGGCGCGATGAAGGTCTTGAAGGCGCGTCTCTATGAGCTGGAGCTAAAAAAGAAAGAGGCAGAGTTCAATGCGATCGTCGGGGAGAAGAAGGATATCGCATGGGGTAGCCAAATTCGATCGTATGTGTTCCAACCCTATCAAATGGTCAAAGACCACCGGACCGGCTATGAGGTAGGCCAGGTCGCTGCCGTCATGAACGGCGATCTGGACGGGTTCATCGAGGCCTATCTTAAAGGGAAAATGGCCAATAGCATCAGCCAAGAGGCGCTGGATGAACCACCGCTCTAGCCCCTTACCGATCATCGTACACGTGAAACAGGTATGGACGAACTGAACGAACAACAGCAGCAACGCATCAAGAAGCTCGACGCCCTGCGTGAAGTAGGTGTGGCGCCCTACGGCACGCGCTTCGACGTGAAGGATCGTGCAGACCGACTGATCGAACTCCATGCCGAGAAAACCAAAGAGGTTCTGGAAGGAGACAAGATCTCCTGTACCGTTGCGGGCCGCATCATCGCCCTCCGTCGCTTCGGCAAGGCAGGCTTCGCGGTGCTGCAAGACGGAGCCGATCGGCTGCAGGTCTACCTCAAAAAAGATCATCTCTCAGAGCAGGGCTATCGCATTGCTGAGCTGCTCGACTTGGGCGATTGGATCGGCGTGACCGGCACCCTCTTTCGCACGAAGACCAATGAATTCACCGTCGAGGTCTCACAACTGACCTTCCTGAGCAAAGCGCTCAGACCGCTTCCAGAAAAATGGCACGGGTTGACGGACGTGGAAACCCGCTATCGGCAGCGTTATGTCGACTTGATCGCCAATCCGGAAGTCCATGGCATCTTCGCCACGCGCAGCAGAATCATCGCCGGCATTCGCGCTTTCTTGATCGAACGAGACTTCCTTGAGGTCGAAACGCCGATGATGCACCCGATTCCAGGAGGCGCGGCGGCGAAACCCTTCGTCACCCACCATAATGCCCTCGGTGTGGATCTCTATCTCCGCATTGCGCCGGAACTCTACTTGAAGCGGTTGATCGTGGGCGGCTTTCCCCGTGTGTTTGAAATCAACCGCAACTTCCGGAATGAAGGCATCTCGACGATTCATAATCCAGAATTCACGATGCTGGAGTTCTACGTCGCCTATGCCGACTATCAGGACTTGATCGCTCTCACAGAAGCACTCGTCTCTTCCTTGGCACGGCAGATTCTCGGCAAGATGATCATCGACTATCAGGGCAAGGAAATCACCCTCACGCCTCCGTGGCGTCGTTGGTCCTATCATCAGGCGATCCTGGAGGTGAACAGCCTTGATCCTTCCGTCCTTGAGAATCAGGACAAAGCGATTGCGGCGGCAACACATCTGGGCATCGCGGTCGATCCGAAATGGCCGCTCTTCAATATCGTGAACGAAATCTTCGAGGAAACCGTCGAGCCGAATCTGATTCAGCCAACCTTCATTACCGACTACCCCATTGAAATTTCCCCCCTCGCACGGCGCAAAGACTCGAACCCGGCTTTGACCGATCGCTTCGAGCTCTACATTGCCGGTCGGGAAATCGCAAATGCCTTTTCAGAGTTGAACGATCCCCTGGACCAACGGGAACGGTTCGAAGGGCAAGCGGCACAACGGGCGGCCGGCGACGAAGAAGCGCATCTGGTCGACGAAGACTTCCTGCGAGCCTTGGAGTACGGCATGCCACCGACCGCAGGCGAAGGCATCGGCATCGACCGGCTGGTCATGCTCTTTACCAACCAAGCGTCGATCCGCGATGTGGTCCTCTTTCCTCAACTCAGGCCCGAGAAATAACAGTGGCCCTTCCCTACGAAATCTTTGTCGGGTTACGATATCTGCGTGCGAAGCGCCGGAATCGCACCATTTCCTTGAACACCATGGTCTCCATTGCCGGGATCACACTCGGTGTGGCTGCCCTGATTGGGACGGTCGGGATCATGACCGGGTTTAAAGAGGACATTCAGGCGAAGATTCTTGGGACGACGGCCCATATCATCGTGCAGGATCGGATGAAGGACAGCATGAGCGAGTACGATCCCATCGCCAAACAGGTGGCCACCGTGCCGGGTGTCGTGGCGGCAACCCCGTTTGTGCTCAAGCAGGTCTTGCTCACGACCCAGAGCGGCGTACAAGGCATTGTGATCCGCGGCATCGATCCACAACGCGAAGCCACGGTGACCGAGCTGGCCAAGAATCTTTCGACTGGAGAATTAGCCGACCTCAGCAGGCCGGTCAAAGTGAAGCAATCACCGGTCGATGATCCGAACGGCCCGGCAGTCGAGACAGAAAAACCCGGCATCATCCTGGGCAAAGAATTGGCGATGCGTCTTGGTGTCTTTGTCGGGGATACGGTCAACGTCGTGTCCCCTCCCGCCGGTCCGATCAGTGCAATCGGCATGGTACCCAAGATCAGAACCTTCGCGCTGGTCGCGTTGTTTCAATCCGGCATGTACGAGTACGATTCATCGTTGGCCTACATCGACCTCGCGGAAGCACAGAAGTTTTTCAACATGGGACACACCGTGACGGGCATTGAAGTTAAAGTCACGGACGTCTTTCACGCGGACGAAACGGCCCGTTCTGTGGAGCAGTCGCTCGGCTTTGCCTATGGCGCGCGCGATTGGATGCAGATGAATCGCAATCTGTTTTCCGCCCTCAAACTCGAAAAGACGATGATGTTTCTCTTGTTGGTGCTGATCACGATCGTGGCTTCTTTCAACATCGTCAGCACCCTCACGATGATCGTGACGGAAAAACAAAAGGAGATTGCGATCCTCAAAGCCATGGGCGCAACCAGAAAAAGCATCAGGCGTATCTTCATGCTGAATGGATTAATCATCGGCCTATCTGGAACCGCCATCGGCATTCCGCTCGGCTACACGTTTCTCTGGCTGATCCAGACATTCTGGACCCTCGATGCGTCGGTCTATTACATTTCGCGGATTCCCGTCCATGTACAAGCCATGGATGTGCTCCTGGTAGCTGGCTCTGCCATTCTGATTAGCTTCGCCGCCACGGTCTACCCCTCGCTCCAAGCAGCCAAACTTGAACCGGTGGCCGCGTTGCGCTACGAATGATCATGCCAGCCTCTTCAGAACTTCTCTTTCATCGGGAGCTCCGGCGTGATCACCGTCACTGATCTGACCAAATCGTTCCCCATGGGCGGGGAGACCCTCACGGTGCTGAAGCGCGTCAATCTCCACATTCGGCGAGGAGAGTTGATTGCGATTGTCGGCGCTTCGGGAGCCGGAAAGAGCACGCTGCTCCATATTATCGGGACGCTTGATCGCCCGACCACGGGGACGGTTTACTTCGACGGCCAGGACCTCTCTACAATGTCGGAGGGGGAACAAGCCGACTTTCGGAATCGGCGTATCGGGTTTGTCTTCCAGTTCCATCATCTCCTGCCGGAATTCACCGCACTGGAGAACGCCTGTATGCCCGCCCTGATTCAACGGCGAAATCTTGCCGATATTGAACCGGAAGCCGTCACCCTCTTGCAGGAGGTCGGACTAGGTGCGCGGTTGCATCACAAACCTGGCGAGTTATCCGGCGGTGAGCAGCAGCGCGTCGCGGTCGCACGTGCCCTCTTGCAGAAACCCGATCTCGTATTGGCTGATGAGCCGACGGGAAACCTGGATACGCACACGGGCGACGCCCTCTTTGCAATGATGCGTGAACTGAACAAGGCCCGCGGGACTACCTTCGTGATCGTCACCCACAACGACAAACTGTCTGCCCAGGCCGACCGGATCGTGCATATGCAGGATGGCCAGATCGTCTAACTCTTGACGAACACCCGTTCGCTGAATACACTCGGCAGACCCACGAGCGTTCACGCGGATGACGTCATGATGCAAATACGTATATGTATTCGGATTCTTATAGGCGTCCTTCTGTCTCTGGTGGCGACGCCGGCAGTGGCCGTAGAGTTTGCCATCGTCGGCCCCCGTGCGGCTGGGATGGGTGGTGCCGGGGTCGCTGTGACCACGGATGCTTACGCCACCTACTGGAATCCGGCAGGTTTAGCGATGGTGAGATCTTTGGATATTCGTATCCAAGGGACGAGCCAGGGAACGGACCGGCTTAGTGTTGCCAATGCCTTGGACGATCTCAATGATTTCAACCCCAACAGTACGTCGCCCGCTAACGTAGCAAAGGCGCAGAACATCGCCAATGAAATCAATCAACCCGGCGCCACGATTTCTGCAGTCGGGGCCGCCGGCCTGTATGTCAAAGGTCATTTCCACGAACACGCCTTTGGATTCAACGTGTCCGATGTCGCGACGTCTGGAGCGTTTGTGAACAGGCCCTTACAAGTAACAACGAACGGTGGACAGACCAATATCGCCGGTCAGATGGCGTTACGGGGCTTGGAAGCCAGGCAGGCGGCGTTCTCCTATGCCTATGCCTTTGCGGACAAAATATTTTCAATCGGTGTCACCGGCAAGGTCATCCAAGGCGCGGCCTACAACACGACGACCAACCTTCAGGGCGGAGTGGATCCGAACCTCTTGGACAATTTTGGGAAGGCGGAGATCTCCACCTCCTATGGAATCGATCTTGGAGCCATGTATCGTCCTTCGTCCTGGCTGAAGTTCGGCGTGGTCGCAAAAGACATCAATCAGCCGGCCTTCGATGCTCCGGGTGGCCTCCAATACAAGCTGACCCCTCAGGTGCGAGGTGGTGTGGCCATGAATCCCTGGTCGACGATGACCATTACGGCCGACATGGATATCACGTCTAATCAGACACTTATTCCCGGTCTCAAGAGCCAGGTCCTGAGCCTCGGTATCGAGCAGACGTTTCTGTCGGAATTTCTCTCGCTCCGCGTGGGGACATATAAGAATGTGCAGGACGCGGGATCCATCTTCACACCGACCGCCGGAGTCGGACTTCGCATGTATTCCTTTCGTCTGGACGCAGCCGGAGGGTACGATTTTGACAACGGCGGCGGGCTGGTCTCAGGGGCTATTGCTTGGACTTTCTAATGGTATACTGAATTCATGCCGACGACTCGACGCCATATGTTTCAGCTTGCTCTCTCCGCACTCATCCTGTTCATCGCCGGATGCGGCGGATTGCAGGAGGTCTGGGAAGGACCAGGGGCGAGAATGTTCCGGCCTCAAGCTATTGCGGTCCTGCCCCCCATGGCCAGCCAATACGACAACGCGCGCGAGGATATTCAAGAAGTCT
>JBDTPK010000172.1:0-6194 GCA_039932735.1 Nitrospirota bacterium | reverse complement strand
ATGTTTCTTGATAATACGCCTTGGCCTCAAGGAAAGCATTCTCCTTATCTATATTAATATTCTCCGCAATGTCATTCTCAGAGTACTGGATTACAATGGTATCGACCTTACCAATTAAGCCAGATTGTTGAAAGCGCAACAGCTCTCTCACAGTCCCATAACTGGATACTCCTAAGTTATATACTGGTCTTTGCAATTCATCTTGAATGATGTTTGCAAAACTCTCATGATCATTCACTCCCCATCCCATCGCGAAAGAATCGCCTAAAACAACAATGCCAATTTCCGATTTGAATGACGGTGTTCGGTTCCTCTGGCGACCGGTTTCTTCAAAGTGTAACGTTGTATCGAATTCGGGATTGCGGAATCTGCACTCTCCAATTTTTGGAATATAAATTAATCTTTCATCAAGCGCTACGCAGTCTCTCTGCATTTGCCAGATATTCCTATAGCCACGATTGTTGTAAAAGTCTTTCTGGAACTCTCGTAAGAGTCCATAGTTCAGCACGATACCTCTAGTTAGTAGAGCCGAACTAACCACGTACATGCATGAGAAGATGAAAATATGTAACACGCACGCAATTAGTAAATATCCTGTTGTCTTTACGATCAAATGTGTCGCCTTACTTATTTATTTGACAACTTGTTATTGACAAGTATCAGCGCTTCTCGGTTAGGCTGACCAGTCTCCGCTGTTAGGCCACCGTTCAAGTTCCTTCGTGCCTGACTGACCCACCTCGCGTTTTTGGCATTCCAACAGAGCTACATGGAACATTGGAGATCCGATGCGCGAGAGCATTCACTGCAACCGTTCCAGTATAGTCAGTGCTCTCACTAGCGTCGACCTTATCGCGATAGTTTAGGGTGAGCAGATGGTCTCATCCGATCGGAAAGCCTTTTCTCCTGAACTCACCCGTCGTATGGGCGTGCGCCCGGGTACTGCGTCGGTCGTTATTCGGCCAGTAGAATTTCATGGGCAATAAACTTAGCCACCGCTTCGTGGCCACGATCGCTCAGATGCGTATCGTCTCTCCACCAAAGCACTTCTTCTGAGGACTGATACAGACGGATAGCTTCAGCGGCAAGAAATCCCTTGATATCGAAACAGCGAAGACGGATTCGCTGGCATTCTCCAAGCACCGCGAGTGCGAAGCCTGAAGATAGAGCATCTGCCGGCATCACTGGACGTTGGTCAAAAACCCAACGATAGACCTGCCCTTTTGTCGGCATAATTAGAACGGACACACTAACACTTCGCTCAATCGCCAGGCGTTGCATTGCCTTCATGGTGGTATCCAGCCGCTGAAAGTTCGAATGTGCTTCGATCTCGCTTTGCGAGCGACTGCCCCATAACTCCTGCCAGCCAGCGAAAAGAAATGGCCGACCATCGGGAAGAGTCCTGACGATCACATCATCAGTCTTACCCCACAACCTCTTCCTCAGTCCTTCCATAATCTGATTGATCGGCGACCGATTGCGAAACGTACGATATCGCACGAGCGTTGCGCCAACCTCACTTTTCCACGGAAGGGAAGAAAGATCCCACGTCTCTCCGCCGGGATCGTCAAGATCATTTCCCTCATAAAATACCCAAATGAGTTCAGCCTGAGGACGCACCGCGAGCTTCGGGAATTCAATGGCAAAATTCAGGTACTCATCATATGGACCTCCGGGGTACCCCATGTTATAGACGGACCGTCCATACGAACGCTCCAGTACCCGCGAGAAGATATTGTCTTGGCTAGTGCCAGTTCCTGCAGCGAATGAATCGCCCAGGACAATCAGATCGATAGGCTCGTGTACTTCACCGTTCCGGAACCCCAGATGGTCAGTCTGAAACACCACATCCCTGATCTCTTGCAACTCCCTTTCGCCTTTCATTGCCGCTAGATCTCCGTACCCCTGGCCCCTATAGTTGACGTGTGTATCCCAACGACCAAGGATCGGGAGATTTGGGAGCTTACGAGAAAACATATTTGCTGGGTTGAAGTGCAAATAGGAATCGGCAAACGGCCTCCCTCCAAGATCGCATGCCACCAAAGCAACGCAGGTTATGAACATGGTCACCATCGCACCCTTTTGGTGGGGTCCAAAAGAGGGTGAGACCATGACCCACAGAGGAGGGATCACCAGAAGTACTTCTAGCCAACCACTTTTCAGAACTCCTTCAGCATATAACGCTGCTGTACCAAGCAGTGCCAGTAACACAAATCCCATTCGGTTAGAGATTCGAGTCCTCGCATCTTGTGATTGTTGCCTCACCATAGGAGAAAGAAATTACAAGGCCTCAATGCGCCTGCGTAGACCTGGCAGATGGCTTGAGAGGTTATTGAGTGACATGGTTCAGGCAAGCAATCAAACGCTTTGACGCCGACTCTACCTCATCGATTGTGATCAGCCGCATACAGTTCTGCTCCCCCCTCTCACAGGTCGGGTGAAAGCAACTGCGGCAATCGAGCTCTTTATAGAGCACCTCCACAGGACCACCACGAGGACCCCATTCGGCAGGGTTCGATGGACCGAACAACGCCACCACGGGGGTGCCCACTGCCGCAGCGATATGCATCGCGCCGCCATCACTTCCGACGAAGAGCGCTGACATCTTGGCGGTGGCTGCGAACTGTTTAATAGTTGTACGGCCCGCCATGATGATGGGATTACTCTTCGCCACCTGCCGAATCTGCTGCGCGATAGCGATGTCTTGATCGCTGCCTCCGATCAACACGTGGCACCCATACTGGGACGTGAGACGATCGGCCAGTTCCGCGAACCGCTCCGGAGGCCAGGCCTTGAACCAATACCGGGCGCCAGGCTGTAAAATTACCATCGCCTGCGATCGCTGAACGCCAAGTTGATCCAACAGTTGATCCGCACTGTTCTGCTCTTCTGATGTCAGCCAAAGCGTTGGATCCCTTGAACCGGCTTGAATGCCCAGAGGCTTGAGCACTTCGAGATCCCGGTCGATCCGGTGCTGTGCACCCGGCACGGACTGGACAACTTGTGTGTACCACTTCCCCCGCCAACGATGTTCCTCGTTGAACCCAATGCGAACCGGCGCCCCGCTGATCCAACTCAGAAACGCGGACCGGTCTCCATCCGTCAAATCGATGACCGTGTCGAATTGCCGGTGGCGCAGTCCGGCGATGAGGCGTGATTGTGCCGTCAGAGATTCTTTGTCCAGGACTATGATCTCGTCCAGGTCTGGGTTCCCTGATAACACGTCTTCCGTCCCACGATTCACCATCATCGTGATCCGGACATCCGGTCGTGCCGCTTTGATCGCACGCACGGTCGGCGTCGCCAATAAAACGTCACCGATATAGCGAAGTTTGATGATGAGAACGGTACGCATCATAAGAAGCGTCGAAGGTTTCTCACATCGCCACGTCTACAGTCTTACTCATTCAAAGACGTTCGACGTTCCGACTGTGACCTCACCGCACAATTCCCCGTACAGCCCAATTGTCTTGACCGCGGCCTGCTCCCAAGAGAACTGCTTGGCGCGATCGAATCCTTTGGTCTTCAAGGTGGCTCGAAGCGGCTCATCCTCAAGCACTCGGATCATCGCCTCTCCTAGCGCCCGCGCGTCTTGAGGATCCGCCAACACCGCCGCATCACCTGCCACCTCTGCCAACGCGGTTGAATTGGACGTGAGGACCGGCGCCCCGCAGGCCATCGCTTCCAACACGGGCATCCCGAACCCTTCGTACAACGAAGGGAAGACGAACAGATCGGTAAAGGAATACAGCAGCTGCAGATCGTTCGTGGACAACCGTCCAGGGGAGAGCACCTTTTCCGATAAGCTCCGCCGTCGAGCCGTTTTCTCATAGTCCCCGAACGGGTGGGTGGGCGAGCCGACAAGCAGCAACGTTCTCGATCCCAATTTCTTTCGCACCATCTCCGCCGCTTCAAGAAATATCTGGTGATTCTTGCGCGGGTCTGCGCCTCCAATAAATAAGACATACCGCTCAGCTTTCAGACCGATCCGTTTCCGCAACTCCGCCATCGCCTGATCATCCCGCCGTGGCATAAAATCCTCCGACACTCCGTTGGGAATGACCACGATATGCTCGCGCTTCAAGCCATAGAGCTCCATGAGCTCCCTAGCAGAAAACTCGGACACCGTGATGGTTTTCCTGGCTCGTAACGCCATCTGTCTCGTCTTGAACGACGAGGGCCATTGGCCCAACATCTTCTTCGAGTACTCGGGGTGGCGATCCAGCCAGAGATCGTGAATGGTCACGACTCCGCCGTAGCGACCGACAGTTTGCATTTTGAAGTTGGTCCCATGGTACAGATCCAACCGATCGGACGAACCCCTCTTCCCCATCCCCCATCGGCTCGAATTCATCCACTGGAGCCGCTCAACACCTAGCCAAGCCCCTACAGAGTCAGGCTGCTCCGCGCCCGGCTTCGCATAGGCCGCAAAATCTATCCCCCCTTGCCGCGCCAGCATCGTACGGAGCAAGTGGTAACTGTGCCACCCCACCCCTCCCATATCCCCCACCATCGGATTGGCATCAATACCGATTCTCATCCACTCCCCTTCTCACAGGATGCTGATAAAGCCCACCAGCATCCTTCTCGCATCGCTCAAAGGCTCAACGTACCGAAGCGTACGCCTCGACTTTTCGCTCGCTGCGACCTTGCTGGACGGCTTTTCTGCGCATCCTGCACGCTACAAAGTCTATCCACAACCTTCTATGCTCCCAATACCTCACCATACAACTGTTCCATGCGCATGACGGACGCATCGAGACTAAATCGCTCTTGCGCACGAGCCTTACCACAGAGGCCCATCTGTTCGCGCCTGGCTCGGTTCTCCAGGAGGGACACCACGGTTGAAGCCAACAATTCAACATCTCCAGGAGGAACAAGCAAGCCAGTCTCTCCCTGCGCCACGACTTCAGGAAGTCCCCCTGTTGTCGTCGCGACCACAGCCTTTCCCATGGCCATCGCCTCGACCACCGCAATCCCAAACCCCTCCATAAGTGCTGGGTGTACATACAGATCGAGCGCGGCCAAAAACGGCTGAACTGGGTCTTGAAAGCCAACAAGGTGCACGCGATCGGCAACCTTCAACTCGTGAGCGAGCCGCTTCAATCGATCGGCATAATCATGATCGTCACTGCCCACGATCACATAATGGACCTGGGGCACCGCACGGACAATAATCGGGAGTGCCCGAAGCATCACCTCATAGCCTTTTCGTGGAAACAGGTTGGCGACGGTGCCTAATACGACAGCCCCGGTCGGGAGTCCGATTGTCCGACGAATTGCCTGGTTATCTTGAGTGCGCTGTCTCTCGGAAAGACCGATGCCGCTGTAGACAGTTCGGACATTTTTCGCTGAAACCCCGCCGGCAATCAGCGACTGTTCAATCTGCAGGGAAATCGCAATGACCACCTCTACTCGATCAAGCTCATAGCGTCGCACCTTTGCCGGCTCGATTTCCTGTCTCACATGGGCCACGATCGGCACGGGATTGGATGTACGACTCCCAACCGCCCTCACGGTATGGGGCACCCACCAGATATCGTTCACATGAATCAGCGCTGGATCGAGTCGATTCATGAGAGCCTCCAGGCGCCCGACCGCGGATCGACGCTGAAACACTGCGAGGGGTTTTCTCCAGGGGGGAAGACTCAGCGGATGAGTGGGAACGGCGATCGCATGGAGCTGCTCTCGGAACGGGCCTGTCCCTGGACAGACCACATGCGGCTCCCACTTATGCCGGTCGAGTGTCTTCAGCAGCGCAATCAGATCGCGTTCCGCCCCGCCGATCGCTTCAATCCCATGCACGTACAGAATTCGAGTTGCCACTACTTGGCGTCCGGATGAGAGGCGGCCTGCCTGGTGGCATCCCACAGCTTGGCATATTTCACAAAGGTGTACATGCTGGCGAACACAGAGATAATGAGTCCCCGCACTCCATCGCGAAACGCTTGCCTTCGAAAATAGTACTTCCAAAAAGTAAACAGCGGACGCATTGTCAGATCCGTCCATCGAACCGTCTTCTTCGTTTTCCCACGCTCTCTCGCTGCTAATGTCGTAAAGTTATTGAACTTCTTGAAGTGGTCTTCGATCGTCCGTTCGGTGTAATGATCGAGTGCATTGGTCAGATATCCGTGCAACCCTTCAAACACAAACCGGTTATGAGGCTCGCTATCATCTAACCGCCCGACGCCACGCCG
>JBDTPK010000171.1:0-6220 GCA_039932735.1 Nitrospirota bacterium | reverse complement strand
GCTGCGGTTGATGAGCTCTACCACGCCATTCTACAGCTACTCGGAAGATGACAGGCATGTGAACTTGGATGAGCAATGACGGATACACTTCGCGCCCTCTGCACATGATCGATTGATAGGCGGCGCGGTGCATGTTACCTGTGACACACTCTACTCAATGCTTGGCAGGCTGACAAACGGTCCTATTGTGAAAGGGAGTCTCTATGTCTTCGTCTCCATCCACGAGCAAATCAGAATTCCCGCTGACGATGCTGAATGTGTCATTGGAACGAGATCTCTTTACCCGTATCTTAATCCGAGAACTGAGTGGCACGTTACAGGAGGTGGTCGGCCTTGACGAGGCCTCGGGATTCATCAGTATCGTAGGCCAGAAAATGGGTGACCACATCGGCCGTGAATATAAGCAAGCGTTGCAAGTGGAGCGTTTGAACCGGGAACAGGTCCGTGATGTCCTGGTCGATCTGAAGCGGCGCATCCAAGGTGACTTTTACGTCATTGAAGAAAGCGACGACAAAATTGTCCTGGGCAACCGGCGCTGCCCGTTCGGTGACACAGTATTGGACCGCCCGGCATTGTGCATGATGACCTCCAATGTGTTCGGATCGATCGCAGCCGAAAATCTTGGCTATGCCAAGGTGTCGTTGGAACAGACGATTGCTCGCCACGATGCCGAATGCCGGGTCGTTGTCTATCTAACGCCCACACCAGAGGCGGAACGGGCGGGCGGGCTGGAGTACTTCACGGGGAATGCCTGATGATAAGAATCCCCGATACGCTTTTGCGTGTGATTTCGGATCCAGTGGTCATTGTGACTGGAGAAGGGATCATTTTATCCGCCAACCAAGCGTTTACCGATCTGTGCGGAGGGAAGCTCGAGGTCAAAGGACAGCCTCTTGCGGGCGCTCTTGGAACGTCCGAAACAGAATGCGGAGAGATCATTGCCCGATGCTGTCGCACCTCCGGCCCGTTGGTGTTTGCCATGCACTTGAGCAAAGCCAAGGGAGGCATGGTCCGTTATCGCGTGACGGGTATGCTCGTTGAGCGTGGCGAGTCGATGCGCTTGAGGATGGTCTGTCTGCGGGTCCTGCCTCATGTTGAGGGGGTACAGAAGTTTCTGACACTCAATGAGGAGATTTCTGCGCTGAAAACAGAGGTTATGGCGCGGCAGACTGCGGAAATCAGGTTGCGTGTGAGCGAGGCGCGGTTCCGCGCAGCTGTCGAAGCGGTGACCAGCTTGATCTGGACGAACGACGTGCACGGCATGATGAAAGGTGAGCAGCCAGGCTGGGGGAAGTTTACCGGTCAGACCTATGACGAATACCAGGGGTACGGATGGTCGCACGCGGTGCATCCGAAGGACGCGCAATCGACCATCGACGCTTGGCATATTGCGGTCGCTCAGAAGAAGAATTTTGACTTTGAACATCGCCTGCGCCGGCATGACGGGGAATGGCGCATCTGTTCCATTCGCGCGGTGCCCGTGATAACCGCAGGGGGCGTGATCCGTGAATGGGTCGGCGTTCACACTGACATTACCGACCGTCGTCAGGTAGAAGAGGCGTCGGCGAGACTGGCGGCGATCGTGATGTCCTCAGATCTCGCCATTATCAGCAAGACCGTGCAGGGCGTCGTGACGAGTTGGAACCGCGCGGCGGAACGGCTGTTCGGCTATGCGGAGGAGGAAATGATCGGACGGCCGATGAGTCGGCTAATTCCTCCCGATCGGCTCGACGAAGAACCCGGCATTCTAAAACGGATCAATCGCGGCGAATCGATCGAGCATTATGACACGATCCGCCGCCGAAAAGACGGCACCGATGTGGAGATCTCGTTGACCGTTTCGGCTCTCTTCGATCATGAGGGGAACGTCATGGGAGCATCGCAGGTCCTGCACGACATCACTGCGCGCAAGCGGGCGGAACAGAGGTTGCGCGCGAGTGAGGCGTTCAGCAGTGTCGTGTTTGAGAGCAGTCCAGATTGCATCAAAGTACTCGATGCTGCGGGACGTATACTGCGCATGAACGCCACTGGGCAATGCCTCATGGAGGTGGATGACGTTGCATCCATCGAAGGGCGTTTCTGGTGGGACTTTTGGCCTGATGATCTGCGGGAGAGCGTGCGCGCCTCCCTCACGGCTGCGCGCAACGGCATCACGGGGCATTTCCAGGCCCATTGCCTCACTGCCAAAGGAACGCCCAAGTGGTGGGATGTCATTGTCGTTCCCGTCTACGAGCCCATCGGGGAAGTTAAGTATTTCATCTCAGCATCACGCGATATGACAGCGCTGAAACAATACGAGGAAGGCCTTCGACGGGAAGTAACCGAGCGCAAGCAGGCTGAAGTGGCGCTACGCAAGAGTGAGGAACGGTTACGCGCTTTTGCAGGCCAATTGGAGCAGTTGGTCGGTGAACGGACCGAGGACCTGATACAGTCGCAGGACCAGCTACGGGCGCTGGCGATCGCCCTGAATCTGGCCGAACAGCGGGAACGGCAGCGGCTCGCCGGAGAACTCCACGATTCTCTCGCGCAATGGCTGGTGCTCTGTCGGCTCAACCTCGGACAGGTCCGGCGCGAGGAGCTGCCGCCCCACGTCGAGGAGAAGGTCCGGGAGACCGAGGAGGTGCTGGATCAAGCCTTGACCTATAGCCGGACGTTGATGGCGGAATTGAGTCCGTCCGTGTTGCAGGAATATGGCCTTTCGGCTGGGCTTGCCTGGCTGGGCGAACAGATGCAGCGTCATGGGCTACATGTGACGCTCAAGGCCGGGAATGCCGAGGACCTCTCCTTGCCGCACGATACGGCAGTCTTGCTGTTTCAGTCGGTTCGTGAGTTGCTGATGAACGCACTCAAGCATGCCGAGTCGACCCAGGTCGTCGTCAGGCTGGAACAGCGTGAGGACTGGCTGTCCCTCGAGGTCCGCGATGATGGCGTCGGGTTCGATCGTGCGACGGCGACGTCACCGGTGGTGACCGCGCTGTCCTCGAAGTTCGGGCTCTTCAGCATTCAGGAACGCATGAAAGCCCTGGGTGGCTGGTTCGACGTGCAATCGGCACCGGGGGAAGGGACGAGGGCGACACTGGTGTTGCCGCTGGGCGCCATCAGTTCTGAGTTAGCCGAAAGCGCAAACAGTCATCAGCCATCTCCCATCAATTCTGAGGCCGATACCTCAAAGCGCAGACCTCAAAGCTTAGAACTTCACCAGAAGGACGCGAAGATTCGGGTCTTGCTGGTCGATGACCATGCCATGGTCCGGCAGGGGTTGCGCAGTGTGCTGGACAGTTATGCCGACATTGCGGTGGTGGGGGAAGCATGGAACGGGCAAGAGGCGGTGGCAGCGACTGATCAACTCCGTCCGGATGTGGTCGTGATGGACATCAACATGCCCACGATGAACGGCATTGAAGCGACCGCGCAAATAAAGGCGCGTCACCCCGAGGTCATCGTCATTGGGTTGTCAGTGAACGTCAGCGGAGAGAATACGAAGGCGATGAAACAGGCCGGCGCCGCCATGCTCCTCACCAAGGAGGCTGCGGTGGATGAACTCTATCATGCCATGTGTAAAACAACGACGAAGACGGACTGTTAGGCGCTCACGGGCGTGCCAGATCAAGAGCGATCCTCTCCATCGAGTATTGGGGAAAGATGATGTTGTTGCCGGTGAAGATAGCGCATGGATGAGCCTGTCGCAGGCAGGCGTAGGCACTGGTTCCGAGCATGGATTCAAAGGATCATGGAAGAATCCTCGACACATCACCACATGACGATCCTCAACGTCGACGACGACGAGGCGCTCGCGTATGCACGAACGCGCATCTTAACGCAGGCCGGCTATAGCGTGGTGGAAGCTCGGTCAGGTGAGGAGGGCCTGAAATTGTTGCCTCTCCTCAAGCCACAGTTGCTTATGCTCGGCGTCAATCTTCCCGGGATCGATGGTCCGGAGGTATGCCGGAAAGTCAAAAATGATCCGGCCACACAGCATGTGATGGTCCTTCAAGTATCCATGGCGAGAGGGACGTCGCTCGATCGGGCAGCGGGCCTCGATGGTGGCGCGGACGCCTATCTCGTCGAGCCGATCGAACCAGTCGAATTGATCGCAACTGTGCGCGTACTGCTCCGTCTGGCCTCCCGTGAGATGGACAATCGCCGACTGATTCAGCAACTGCGCCGGATCGAGCGGCAGTTTGCCGACGCGACAGAGGCGGCAGAGTGTGGACTGTGGGATTGGGATATCGTGAACGGGAAACTTGAGTGGTTCGGCGTGCATGATCGCCTCGCGGGCATGTCGCCGGGAAAATTCAGCGGCCAGATCGACGAGTTTTTCGAGAATCTACATCCCGACGATCGTGAGCGTGTCCGGCGGACATTGCACGAAACGATGGCACGGAGGGAGGAGCGCTATGTGGGCGAATACCGCTTCGTGCATCCGGATGGCAGCGTCCATTGGATGCTTGGCACTGGGCGGTTCATCTATAACGAACAAGGCCCCCTCCGCATGACAGGAATCGTACGGGACGTCACCGAACGGAAGCAGATAGAAATCGCACTGCGCGACAGCGAGGAACGACTGCGGCATGCGGCAGAAAGTCTTTCCCTGGCGCAGCGCGCGAGTATGAGCGGGGTATGGGATTGGAACATGACGACGGGCGACATCTATGTATCCCCGGAGTACCGCAGGCTCTTCGGATTTTCGGAGCACGAGCCTGTCCCATTTAACCGGTGGTTGGAGGCCGTGCATGAAGAGGATCGCTCGGCGGTGGAGGCGGACGAGCGCAGGCTCTTGGATTCTGGAATCGATTGGAGTGTTGAGTTTCGAATTGTCCATCCAGAGCGCGGACTTCGATGGCTGGCCAGCATCGGCCGGTTAGAGCGCGACGACGCCGGACGACCTCGTCGGTTCAGCGGCGTCACTCTCGATATCACGGACCGCAAACAGACGGAGCGGCGGACACGGCTGATGGCGACGGAGACCCTACTGGCGGCGGCGAAGTTCCGAGCCGTGTTCGATCAGTCGGCGATGTTTGCCGTGGTCATGAGCCTTGATGGCATCGTGCTCGAGGCGAACCGCGCCTGCCTCGACGTCTGTGGGTATCATGCCAAGGAAGTTCTGGGGCGTTCCTTCTGGAACACCCTCTGGTGGCGAGGTTCTCAAGAGGTGCAATCCAAAATTCAGGCTGGGGCCGTGCAAGCCGCGCACGGCATCGTCTATCGTGAAGAACTTCCATACTGGTGGGCGGATGGCACGGAGCACCTGGTGGATTTTTCGCTGCACCCGATTTGGAACGAGCAGGGAGCGGTCATGTGTCTTTACTCGACAGGAGTGGACATCACCGAACGCAAACGCCGTGAATCGAATTTGGCCTTTTTGGCGAACCTTCAAGGAACATTTTCACATCTAGCATCTGTCGAGGAGATCACTCAGCTCGTGACTGAGAAGATCGTCGCCTATTTGGGGCTCTCTCGTTGTCTTTTGGTCGAACTCAGCGACACGCCTGAACAATCCAAGGTGCTCTATGAGCATGTCAGCAACGAACGGTCAAGTGTTGTCGAAGTCAATTCCATCAAGGAGCTCCATACGGAGGACGAGCTGCGTCGACTGTTTGCCGGTCATGCGGTCGTCATCAACGACGTCAGGCACGAGTCGCGCCCCGAAGACACACCGCGATTGATGGCGCTTGAGGCAGGCGCCCTGGCGAGCGCTCCCTATGTGAGCCACGGTCGGTGGACCCTTGTGCTGAGCGTGATCCATCACGCGCCGCACCGGTGGAGGGCCGACGAGACGGAGCTGCTGACCGAACTCGCTTGGCGAACCTATTTCCGGCTGGAACGGGCTCGTACGGAGGAGGCCTTGCGCGTGAGCGAACAGGAGTTTCGCTCTCTGGCAGAGGCCGTGCCGCAGCTCGTGTGGGCCGCCAGGCCTGACGGATGGAATATCTATTTTAACCAACAATGGTTGGACTACACGGGCCTGACGCCGGAAAAAAGTTACGGCTATGGCTGGGACACTCTCTTCCACGCTGATGACGACCAGCGCGCCCAAGAGGCCTGGCAACGCGCAAATCAACTCCAAGAACCCTACGAGGTTGAATGTCGCCTTCGGCGTGCCGATGGCGTCTATCGCTGGTGGTTGGTCCGTGGCGTGCCGATTTTCAATGCGAACGGAATGATCCAGAAATGGTTCGGGACATGCACCGATATCGAGGACCTCAAACAGGTGGAGCAG
>JBDTPK010000170.1:0-6233 GCA_039932735.1 Nitrospirota bacterium | reverse complement strand
TGTGTGCCACTGGTCCGATCTCTGAGTGAGTCAATCGAGCTACGCCGCTTCGATCAGTGGTCTCTGATCATCCTTATGAGCGAGAGTCTGGCTGCGATTCATCGCTTCTTTCACGCCAGATTGAACAGTCCGACTCCATCGAGTCGCTTGCAATCGAGCCTTTTTCGCATAGCGACCGACATCACACCTGGTTTCTGTCCCTGTTTTCGGCGCGAACAATAATCCAATTCCCGCTCCGATCACCGCCCCACCTACCACCAACGCTGCGACCTTCGTTGCCTGACGTGTCTGGTCTGACATGGTGAACCTCCTTAGAAACAATCATAGAAAGAATAGAATTGCTGCTCGCGTCTGCCTACTGTTCAGCAGTAAACGTGCCAGAAGAGAAAACGCGAAACTCCCTCATAATTCACTCCAACTCTGTTCCTTCGATGAAAAATCGATGAATGTTCAGTTGTGTTTTCCGCACAGATCACGACACAGACGTGACAGAAAACCAACATGCAGACATGACAAACCCATCAAATTGGCTCTGAGTAAGGCTTAGAGCAGATTTCCAGCAAGCCATTCATGCGCTTGCAATGGAGGAGACCCTCGCCTATTATTCTCTTTCGCCAAATACCCCGTAGCTTCCGGCCTTCGTAGCTGAAGTGGCTACGTCGGCGGAGTAGGCTGCTGCGGGGAGCTTCATCGTCCAATACACTACTTGAGGATTCATGACCTGGTTGCACGCGATCCCCTACCCCAACATTAGCCCGGTATTCTTTGAAATAGGGCCTCTGCAATTTCGCTGGTATGGTCTCATGTATCTGATCGGACTGGCATGCGCCTATTTCTTGATCAAGCGCCAAGTGGAGTCGAAAGGGCTCGCCATGACCAAGGACCAGGTCTACAACATGGTCGTGTGGGCGGCATTCGGGGTGTTTATCGGAGGACGGCTCGGCTATACGCTTTTTTACAATTTTTCCTACTATATACAGCATCCGGCCAGCATCTTGGCGGTCTGGGAAGGGGGCATGTCTTTCCACGGCGGCCTGCTCGGCGCCAGCATCGCCTTAGTGTGGTTCAGCCAACGACAGGGTATTCCCACCTACCAGATTGCAGACTTAGCAGCAGCCGCCACACCGATCGGACTCGGGTTCGGGCGAATCGGTAACTTCATCAATGGGGAGTTGTTTGGCCGGGCCACCGATGTCGACTGGTGTATGGTGTTTCCAACTGGAGGGCCTGCCTGCCGCCACCCCTCACAGTTGTATGAGGCGGGGCTCGAAGGTGTGGTTTTATTCACCCTGGTATGGGTCATCTCGAAGACCGCACCGCCACCAGGCACCCTCTTCTGGAGCTTCATCGCCGGCTATGGAGTCTGTCGGATGATCGTAGAATTCTTTCGCGAACCAGATGCCCACCTTGGGTTTATCCTCGGATCCTTCTCTATGGGACAACTCCTCTCCTTGCCCATGATCGTGGTGGGGGTCCTCATGCTCGCCATCGGCTATCAGCGACGGACTTTGGTTCAGGCTAAATCTTAGGCAATTGGCAAAAACGAAGTTGGGATGCGCGGACTTCGAGGTCCGTTCGCATGCCACAATAGGAGAACAGTCCAGCAGGGTACTCAACAGTTTGTCCTGCCAGGCCGGCAGGCAAGTCGGAACCGGAGGCGTACCCTCATGGGACGTTGAGGATATCGATGAGCCGAGAACGAGGCTGGCAGACCTTTTCAGCAGTCTGTCAATACGGCATCTCCTCGTCATCCAGCCCAACATGGTGCCCGAGTTCATGAACCACTGTATCTCGAACCTCGTGGATGACGTCGTCCTTTGTTTGGCAGAGACGCAGAATGGGGCCTCGATAGATGGAAATACGAGCAGGTAACTCGCCTGCAGGCTGGAAAAATGATGTCTCATCGACCGGAGTGCCTTGATACAGGCCTAGCAGATCGTCTTCTGAATCCAACTCAAGATCCTGCAGGACCTCGGGTGAAGGTTCCTCTTCGACGACAAACAACACATCGTCCGCCAGCGCTGCAAAACGTGGCGGCAGCCCGGCGAGTGCCTCTTGGATCCAGGCATCGAATTCTTCCGATGAGATAATCATTGAACGGTTAGCTGGCAAGATTCATGAGGGTCCATTGCATACGCGTGTTCCTCGCAGCGCGTATCTGGCTATTGGCGCAAGCTCATGAACGATGCGAGGGGAAAATGGATTGGTTCGACATGTCCTCAAAAACTGGGACGATTGGGTTGCGCCGGATTGGCGGCTTCTCTCTACCTGCCACAACCCAGATATCCCTCGTCGGATCTATCCCTGGAGCCCGGCAGGGCTAGCAGGCTGCGGAAAAACGTGGTCTATACATAACATGCCAATGGATTCTTCCCTATGGCGCCAATGTCACAGTAGTCGCAGGAGGCTCAAAAAGGTCGTCCAGCAAGGCCTCAGCGAGGGAGGAGGCGAGTCGTACGCTTCGGTACGTTGAGCCTCTGAGCGATGCGAGAACGCCGCTGGCGGATTTTTTCAGCACCCTGTTAGGGCGCCATCTGAGAGACCTGTTGTTCAGCATGATAGGAGCTTCGCACCAGAGGGCCGGCCTCGACGTGGACGAATCCAAGGGCCATCCCCTCCTCTTTGAAGAGGGCAAACTCGCCTGGATCGTAGAAGCGCGCAACAGGCAGATGCTGTCTGGTGGGTTGGAGATATTGGCCGATGGTCATGATGTCGCAGTCAATGGAGCGGAGATCGCGCATGACTTCGCGGGCCTCGTCCATCGTCTCTCCCATCCCAAGGATCAATCCGGACTTGGTGCGCATGCCCAATTGCTTCGCCTGGCCGAGTAACTCGATCGATCGCCGATACTTTCCCTGCGGCCTAATTGCCTGAAACAGCCGCTGGACGGTTTCGATGTTGTGATTCAGAATGTCCGGCTTTTCGGCGCAGACCATCGCGAGGGCTGTCTCACTCCCTTCGAAATCTGGAATCAAGACTTCTATCGTACACGTCGGGCTGAGCTCCCTGATCTGTCGGATCGTGTCGGCAAAGATTGCGGCGCCGCCATCGTTCAGTTCATCTCGGTTCACCGATGTGATGACGGCATGTCTGAGGCCCAATGCCTGGACCGCCTCAGCGACGCGGCGCGGTTCTGCATGATCGATCGCCAGTGGTCGGCCGGTTTCGACCGAACAGTAGTGACACCGTCTGGTGCAGATATCGCCCAGGATGAGGAACGTCGCGGTGCGGGCGTTCCAACATTCCCACCGGTTCGGGCAGCGCGCCTCCTCGCAAATGGTATGGAGCTTGAGTCGATCCATCGTCTGCTTGATATCGAGGTAATCCGGACCGGTTTTCGCTTGGACTTTGAACCAGGGCGGGAGTCGCCTGGAAGAACTGTCGGCTGACGATTGACCGCTGACCGCCTGGGATCTGTCAGAGGCCAAAGATCGGAGCTGGTCGAGCGGGATGAAACTCATGGTGTCTTCTTAGGCGGGAGTAACTCCGAAGGGTGTTCGAGGATGCGTTTAAACTCTTTCAGAAAGCCAGCTCCTTGTACACCATCCAGAGCCCGATGGTCGCAAGATAATGTCACCTTCATGCGCCGGCTCGCCTTGATCAAGCCCTCGATAACGACAGGCACATCACGGATGGTACCCACAGCGATCGATGCAGCTTGAGGGGGCATAAGAACCGCAATGAAGTTTTCCACATCAAGCATTCCCAAGTTTGAGATCGAGAAGGTGGCGTCGGTGTATTCCTGAAGTTGTAAGCGTTTCTCCCTGGCCCGGTCGATCAGCGTCCGCGATTCGGTCGAGATCTCGTCCAGCGATTTCGCAGCGCAATTGCGCAGGACCGGTGTGATCAACCCGTCGGCGATGCCGACGGCGATGCCGATATCGATGTGCGCATACTTCCTGATGGCATGTCCGGTGTACGACACGTTGATGTCCGGATGGCGGGTGAGCGCGATCGCTGCGGCTTTGATCAGCAAGTCGGTGACGGAGGGATGCATTGTTCGGTTTTGTTTACACTGATCACGAAACCGCTCCGCTTCCTCCATATCGATCTCGCTCGTCAGATAAAAATGTGGAACCGGCGATTTGCTCTGTGTCGTCGCTCGCGCAATGGCTTTACGCATCTGGCTCAGCGGTTGGTCCGTTCCCGGCGGCAGTATTGGGCTTTGCGGAGACTGTGCCTTCACGACATCCTCTTCTACGATTCGACCGCCGGGACCGGTTCCCTTCACGGTGGTGAGATCGATTCCCCGATCGGACGCAAACGCTTTTGCGCGTGGCGAGGCAAGAATACGAGGTTCCTCTAGACTCACTGGTGAGGCAGGTACCGGACCGGCAGCGTGCGGCGCGCTTGTCTTCGCTCCACTTCCGACCGATGGTGCGGCAGCGATCGTGTCGGTCAATGCCGAGGTGATATCCTCGTCCGCTCCGCCGATGACGCCGATCAATGTTCCGGACATCACGGTTGCCCCGTCCTGCACCAAGATCTTGCGTAAGATGCCGGAGGCGAAGGCTTCGAGATCCATGATAGCCTTATCGGTTTCAATCTCAGCAAGTGCATCCCCTGCCTGCACCGGATCCCCTTCGTGTTTTTTCCACGCAACGAGGATACCCTCTTCCATCGTATCAGTTAATTTTGGCATCACAACGCGACTAGCCATGTGTGTTCTCACTTTGCCGTAGGAAAGAGCGACACAATCGTTTCAGCCACCCGCCCTCCAGTTCTGTCGCGCGCGCTGGGTCCGGATATTCAATCCAGGGTTCTTGAGACCCCAAGTAGATGTCCTCACGGACGCTCAGTTGACTGCGGAGTTGCGAGTAGCCCTGTCCTTGGAGCGTGCGAATTAATTCCTCCAGTGCGGCCCCCCGTGTTTGTTGCGCTGTGGTTGTCACGTGTGCCGTTTCATATTGCAGAATGGCCTGATATCCTCCGTCGGCTTGCTTGAAGACCACTGGCCTGCTGAATCCGCGTTCTCGCGTATCGAAGCCAGCCAATTGATGTTTCTCGGTCTGGTTCATTTGGTCTATCAGGTTTGTCTGGTTTGTTTTGTTGTTTGATCCAAGCAACTAAATACACCATGGGCCCTTCTATCAGAGAGCCCGGAATACGGCCAAGAGATCGCTCAGTGCTATGGTCTTGTTCCTCAGGATGGCGCGTTCCGCCTCCATCGGCTCCATTGCCGAGGCTCGCTCCTGACCCCCTTTCAAGATCGCGGCGCCGAGGGTGAGTACGTTCTTGCATTCCTTCTCGACTTTGCTCTTGACCACGGGATTCACCGAGAGAATATCCGCCAGCGTCTCGCGCGTCGCAGCGAGATGTGCATGCAGCTCCTTGTCCGGGTATTCCTTCCTGGCTGCCTCATCAAGGCAACGATCGAGGTACTGTGTGAGAAAGACATAGAGACGAACAAGCGTCTCAGTGATCTCGATATGAGCGGGAGTCTGGGCCTGTTGTGACGACATGGGTGATCGTGCCTCCTTCGTTTAATGTGCGCTGCACAATGCTTTGACGGCTTCGATGATGCGCGCCTTGTCCGGGATGGCGGCATCTTCCAGCGGACGACTATAGGGCATCGGCACATCTTCGCCGGTGACGCGTTGGATGGGGGCGTCCAGGTGGTCGAACGCCGCCGCGTACACGCTCTCGGCAATCTGTGCACCAAGCCCGCAAAAACGCCAGCCCTCTTCGACGATGACAAGACGTCCGGTCTTCTTGACCGAGCCCACGATCATTGGGAGATCCAAGGGTTTAAGGGTTCGGGGGTCGATGACCTCGACTTCGATGCCCTCTCGACTCAGTTGATCGGCTGCCTCCAGCGCCAGCAGAAGCATCTTCGAATAGGCGACGATCGTCGCATCGTGTCCGGCACGCTTTATCTCCCCGACACCGATGGGGATCGTGTACTCACCATCAGCAACCTCCCCCTTCGTCCCATACAACAATTGTGCTTCGATAAAGATGACAGGATTGTTATCCCGGATCGCGCTTTTCAGCAGGCCTTTGGCATCGTGTGGTGTCGCTGGCGCAATCACTTTCAATCCAGGAACGTGACAGAACCAGGCCTCCAGACTTTGCGAATGCTGCGCGCCTAACTGGTGAGCGGCGCTGCCCGGACCGCGAATCACCAGCGGCACCGACAACTGCCCCCCCGACATGTATCGCATTTTGGCGGCGTTGTTGACGATCTGATCCAATGCCACAATGCCGAAATTCATGGTCATGAGTTCCACGAT
>JBDTPK010000169.1:0-6248 GCA_039932735.1 Nitrospirota bacterium | reverse complement strand
AGGAAGTAATCGCGCGCGCCAAGGTGTTGAGCGCCGAGCTCGGTACCCCGATTACGCCCGGCTTCGAAGCCCTGGTGTTCAAGGCTTCGCGCGGAATCGAAGACATCTACGAACTGACCTATATCCGCAAAGATGGCAGTCGTTTCGGGGCGGTCGTATCGGTGACGGCGCTGCGCGATGCGCAGGAGGCCATCATCGGCTATCTGCTGATCGGCACCGACAACACGGCGCGCCAGCAGATCGAAGAGGAACGGATGAAGCTTGATCAGCGGCTGCGCGACCAGCACTTCTACACACGCTCGCTCATCGAATCCAACATCGACGCCCTGATGACCACCGATCCACGCGGCATCATCACCGATGTCAACAAGCAGACCGAGGCACTCACCGGCTGCACGCGTGACGAGCTGATCGGCGCCCCGTTCAAGAACCACTTCACTGATTCGGCCCGGGCCGAGGCGGGCATCAACCGGGTGCTGAGCGAAGGCAAGGTCACCAACTACGAGCTGACCGCGCGCGCCAGGGATGGCACGCTCACGGTGGTGTCCTACAACGCGACCACTTTCCACGACCGTGACAGGACTCTCCAGGGCGTGTTCGCGGCGGCGCGTGACATGACGGAGTTGAAGCGCTTCGAGTACACGCTGCAGCAGACGAACGCCGAGCTGGAAGAAGCGAGCCGCATGAAGTCAGAATTCCTCGCCAACATGTCACACGAGCTGCGGACTCCGCTGAATTCTATTATCGGCTTTTCCGAGGTGCTCAAAGACGGCTTGCTGGGCGAGATGACTGCTAAACAGCGAGGATTCATCGGCGACATCTTCGGCAGCGGCAAGCATCTGCTGTCGCTGATTAATGACATCCTCGACCTCTCCAAGGTAGAAGCCGGCAAGATGACGCTTGACCTTGAGCCGGTCTTGGTCTCTTGGTTGCTCGTTAACAGCCTGTCGATTGTCAGGGAGAAGGCCGCGGCCCAACACATCCACCTAGATCTGGATATGGATGCTGCGAAGGACCTGGGATCGATGCAGGGGGACACGCGCAAGATCAAGCAAATTGTGTACAACCTCCTCTCGAACGCCGTGAAATTCACCGCCGACGGGGGCCGGGTGACCCTGAGCGCCGGGCGAGTCCTGCGCTCCGAAGTGGGCCGGCTGTCCACCTCCTGGACAGGTCGGAGTTTCCCATTGGCCGACAGCACGTTCGCGGAGTTTCTTGAGATGAGCGTCACGGACAGCGGGGTCGGGATCTCTGCCGACGGGTTGGAGCGACTGTTCAAGCCTTTCAGCCAGATCGATAGCAGCCTGGCGCGCAAATTCGAAGGAACAGGGCTAGGGCTGGCCATGGTCAAACTTCTCGCAGAGCTGCATGGCGGCACGGTGGCGGTGGAAAGTGCCATGGGCGAGGGTTCCCGCTTCACGGTCTGGCTGCCGGTGCGAGCACCGGAGGAGGCGGCGCTGACGGTGACCACAGTGGCGGCCGCCCCTCTTGCCGAGGCGCTGGCCAGCGCGCGCATTGCGCTGGTGGTAGAAGACGATTTCAAAGCCGCAGATTTGATTCGTGTGCAACTTGAGGCGGAGGGCTTCACGGTCGTGCATGCCGCCTCCGCCGAGGCCGCGTTGGGGCTCGCGATTCAGAGGCCGGTGTCGCTGATCACGCTGGACATCATGATGCCCAACATGGACGGCTGGGAATTCCTCACTCGCCTCAAGCAGGTGCCGGAACTCCGCCGCATTCCGGTCGTGATCATTTCAATTGTGGCGGATCGCAACAAGGGATTCGCACTCGGTGCGGCGGCGGTCCTGCAAAAACCCATATCTCGGCAGGAGCTGTACTCGTCGCTCGTGGATCTGGGGCTGTTTCCTCGTTCACAGGGACGTACGCTGAAGGTCTTGATCGTTGATGACGATCCCAAGGCCGTGGAGCTGATGGCCGTCCCTGTCCTGGCCATGAGCGGGACCGTCCTGCGTGCGTACAGCGGTCGCGAGGCCATTGAAGCCGCGCGGCAGGAATTGCCGGACTTGCTCGTGCTTGATCTGATGATGCCGGAAGTGGACGGCTTCGAGGTAGTGGAGGCACTCAAGCTCCATCCCGAGACGGCCCGCATTCCGATCCTGGTCGTGACCGGCCAGACGATCACCGCCGAGGACCGCGCCAAACTGAGTGCCTCTGTGACGACCATCATGGAAAAGACCGAGTTCGACCTCGACCGCTTGACCGCCGAAGTCCGTCGGGCGATGTCGGGCTCAAAGTGATCATCTGACATGGCAACAATCCTGATCATCGAGGACAACGCCGCCAATATGAAGTTGGCCACCTTTCTGCTGGAGTCGGCGGGCCATACCGTGTTGAGCGCGACGGATGCAGAGGCCGGGCTGACGGCCGCACGCAACGACAAACCCGACTTGATACTGATGGATATCCATCTCCCCGGCATGGATGGTTTCGCAGCTACTGCCCTGCTCAAGCGGGACGAGGCGACACGCGCCATTCCGGTGATCGCGCTCACCGCCCTGGCCATGAAGGGTGACGAAGAGCGCATTCGCGCGGCAGGGTGTGACGGCTATATTGCCAAGCCGTTGCGCTACCAGGATTTTCTTGCAACCATCGCGATTCAACTGGCCAAAACATGAAGCCAACACCCGACACTACGCCGCTTCCACGCATCCTGATCGTGGACGATGAACGCACCAACAGAGATCTGTTGGAAGTGATGCTCACGCAGGAAGGTTATGAGCTCCTCACCGCGACGAGCGGAGAAGAGGCGCTCGCTATGGTGGCGCAGCAAGCTCCTGATGTGATCCTCCTCGACATCATGATGCCGGACATGGATGGTTACAAAGTGGTGGAGAAGCTCAAGGCCAACCTCGCCACCAGAAACATTCCCGTTATCATGGTCACCGCATTGAACGATCGCCACGCCAGATTGTTGGGGCTGAGAGCTGGTGCTGAGGACTTTCTCACCAAACCGGTGGATCGCGCCGAGCTGCGTGTTCGGGTGAGAAACCTGTCGCGACTCAAGACCTCCGGCGACGACAAATATAGCCTGATGCTTGAAGGCGAGGTGGGCTCACGTACGGCCGATCTCGTGACGCGTACACAGACGCTTGAGGAGCAAGCTGTCGTTCTTACCGAACAGGCCGCACTGCTCGATCTTGCCCAGGACGCCATCGTCGTGCGGGACATGGACAACCGGATCTTGTTCTGGAGTCGCGGAGCCGAGGTCATGTACGGCTGGCTCAGCAAAGAGACGCTCGGAAGAAACATGTACGAATTGCTCAAAATAGAACTCTCCGAACCCATCGAACATGTTGAGGCGACGCTCCTCCGCCAAGGTCAGTGGGAAGGGGAGGGGATTCACCACAGACGCGATGGTACGCGAGTGGCTGTTGCCGGTCGCTGGGCCTTGCAACGCGACGCGGAAGGCACGCCGGTCAGAATCCTTACCATCAACAGTGACATCACTGACCGCAAGGAGGCCGATTCCAAGCGCAAGCGGGCGGAAGAGGCTTTGGACCAGATCCGCACAGACCAGATGCGTTTCAAAGACGAATTTCTATCGCATGTCTCTCACGAACTTCGCTCTCCTCTCACCGCCATCAAGCAATTTACGACGATTATCCTGAGCGGGTTGGCCGGTGAATTGAATAAAGAACAACGCGAGTACCAAGAGATTGTTCTCAGGAACATTCGTCAACTACAGTCGATGATTGATGACTTGCTTGATGTCACTCGTCTTGAGAGCGGCAAACTCTCGGTAGAACTGGAAACCGTGTCCGTTCCGTCTGCTGTAAGAGACACCGTGAACACCCTTCAGGAAACCGCGCGCGTTAAAGGGATCACTCTCTCGTACGACCTGGCGCCAGACCTGCCATCAGTGTACGCCGATCCGACTCGTCTTCGTCAGATATTGATCATCCTGCTCGATAACGCCATCAAATTTACCTCCGATGGCGCTGTCACAGTACTCATTAAGGCTCGGCTGCTGACGGAAGATCCACGGTTCCTGCTTCTCGAGGTGTCCGATACCGGATGCGGGATGAGCCCGGAGATAACCGAAAGAATCTTTGAACGCCTCTTTCAAGTGTCGGAACGCATCCAGACCAGCCGTAAGGGATTGGGGCTAGGCTTGTATATTTGTAAAGAATTGGTGACACGACAGGGCGGCAGGATTTGGGTCAACAGCCAGCCTCAGAAGGGCACCACCTTTTCGTTTACACTACCCGTGTTTTCTCTGACCCACTTGCTCGCTCCGCTCATTAAAAACGATAAGTGGCCCACTGAGTCGGTAGCCCTTGTTGTGGTGGAGATTTGCTTGCTGGAAGCCTGGCGTTCGAAGGAATCTCAAGAGGAGTGGTCTCAGGAGGTTCGCGGACGTATCCAACACTGCTTCCTGTCTGACCTGAATGTTCTCCTGCCGAACATGAGCGCCGGACTAAAGCGAGAATGCTTCTTTGTTGCCGCTTTTGTGGATGACAAAGGTGCCTCCATCCTCGTCGACATCATTCGGGAACAATTGGCAGGTCTTCCCTTCTTCAAGCAAACAGGGATAACCATTTCGGTTTCTTACACGATGTTGCCGCCAGTACTGCGAGATGCTGGTGCTTCCACGGGCGACCTCGCGACACGTATGGCCGCTAGGCTTGAAGACTCGGTCAAATCTCACACTATCTCGGAGACGATCAACCATGGGTAACAAAAAGATTTTAATCGTTGAGGACGACGCCGATGTGCGGTTTGGTTATAAGATTCTTCTCACGGCCCACCACTACGACACCTTCTTCGCCGGCGACGCAATCAGCGCGATAAGCGAGGCAGTTATGCATCAACCGGATCTGATTCTTCTCGATCTGGGGCTCCCCGCCGGTGACGGCTTCATCGTGTTGGAGAGGTTCCGAGCGAACATGAACCTCGCGCTGATCCCGGTCATCGTCGTGTCCGCCCGCGACCTTAAGGAAGATAAGGAACGGGCTCTGAAAGCGGGGGTCAAGGGTTTTATAAAGAAACCTTGGAATGACGATCAGCTGCTGGCACTCATCAAGCGACTCCTCGGCCAAGGTGACCCGCTTGTCTTAAAAAAAGAGTGGAGTCAGTGATTGTAAAAGACCTGGTCGTCGATGACCTTAGGGACGGCCTCGAAGCCGCTACGCTGCTCAGGCGGAACGCAACACTCTTCGTCGTTCACTATCGCAACTCGCGGCGCAAGTTCCGCGAGATGGACAAGCCTCGGGCCGCTCATGATCCGGCCATGGTGAACAGAGAGATAACCGGGAGTTCTCAGCGATGAATATCACGCAACAAAAAAACAGCCTCGAAATGAGCCAAGTTGTCCAGCGGGCCGGATCGGCCCTTTCCATCGCTGAAGACCGGGAAGCGCCATCGACGATTCTGCTGGTGGACGATGAAGATTTGCTCCGCGAGATGGTCAAGACGATTCTTAGGGACCGCGGCTATACCGTCTTAGAAGCCAAGGACGGAAACGCCTGTTTGAAGATTGCAGAGGAATATCCCGGCCCGATCCACTTACTGTTGATCGATATGATCATGCCGGGGATGAGCGGGCGGGAGGTCGCCGACCGCCTGGTCACCTTGCGGGAACGGACGAGGGTACTCTACATGTCAGGCTATCCGAATGAGGCGATCCTCAGTCACTGCGGATTGTATCCAGGGACCGCCTTCGTGCATAAACCCTTCAGCCTGGAAATCTTCCTTCGTAAAATATCGGAGTCATTGGGCACATAATGATAGAACGCGTTCCATCTCAGTTTCAGCTCAAACAGGCTAACATCCTGGCGGTGGGTGATGAAACGAGTCTTCTCACGTTGCGGCACACTGTGCCGGCGACCGCGCTTCCATTGTTCGCGGAATTCTGAGTCAGCCGACGGCTCATCCCAATCCTCGGTCTCACGACGGATGATCGTGCGATCCGTACCGTGGCCTATCTCGCGCTCTCGGAACCTACGGCCCGCTGCTTAAGAGTGGCCGAAGCCCAATGATTCGAACCGCTCGATGTTGCGAAGGTTTCCCCGTTTATCGTTGAAAGTCACGAGCTTGCTGGCTTTCTACTGATTCCATTGCTTCTGCCTAATTCGGTCGTTTGTGAGGATTTCCAGCACAAAATTATATATGGACCCAGCCTTCGATGCAACGACGGGGTGTCACGCGATGCACCAGGTAAACACAGGGCTGCGTTTATATATCCGGCCTCTCGGTGGACAACCGATGTGTCCGGGCCTTGATGAAATACG
>JBDTPK010000168.1:0-6279 GCA_039932735.1 Nitrospirota bacterium | reverse complement strand
GCAACACCGTAGCCCATTAGGGCCTGGAGTGTTGCACTTGGAGTTAGAACTCAAGGGGAATTAATATACACATTCCTGCTCTATGCACGGCAAGTCGATTTCATCATTACGGCACATTTACTTTCCTGTGATCTTCTTCGAGAACTTGGGAAAGTCTTGCTTGAGGAGGAGAGAACTTGCTTGAGAGCTGTTGAGAATCATTCAAATGGCGTTTAATTCGAGGTGATATTGAAATCCGTATCCGCTCTGATTTCCCACACTAACACTTTCGCTGAGGCGATATTAAGCACCGTGGTCGCATTTCTCTATCCAGTTCTACCATCCCCATGACCACAGTCTTTCGGAAGTAGCTCTCCGTCTTCAACGCGTCAACCTGTTTGTCCTTGTGCATGTTTCGGGCTGCCCCACTAATATAGGTTCCATCGGCTTCCACTTCGCTCACAACTCCGAGTTCGTGACCCTTGCTGCAACGCCATTCGAATCCGTGCATTATAAACCAGGAAGTTGCCTGAGTGACACCGAGAGAGCGAGCCAGTTTGTACGAAGAAATGCCGCCTCCTTCCAGCCAGCCTCCCCCTAATAATCTCGGCATCATGAATATTCCTTCCTGATCAGTTCGTGACTGCTTCTTTCTGACGAAGGTGTTTGTCCAAGATAAATGTTCCAAACGGAATAATAGACGCGACAAATGCACACAGTGAAAACAAAAACGACCATCGTTGCCGAAAATGTATCACGGCCAACAGACCAACATAGAGCATGAACAATCCTCCGTGTATTGCCCCCACGACTCTCACGGCCTCCGGCAACCCCATGAAGTATTTCATCGGCATCGCAATGAGTAACAAGGTGAGAAATGAAACCCCTTCGGCTAATGCGATCATTCTAAAAACTCTAATCTGGCTCATTATGAATTGAACCCCTTTGTTTTGTTCTCGAAATAAAATTCTGCATAGTCCATTAGGATTGCAGGTCCTGGATGAATTCTTGTCATGACGTTAACGCCCGCATTAAGTGACACGAAGCATCTCTGCATGCGATCAACAACATTTTATTCTAAACTGCACTATCACTCTGCCCTCACCGGTACCAATGGTTACATGCATCGCTCGAACACATTGTTAAGTGTCATTCCGGTTCCTCAATGCGACTGTCTGGTACTCCTGCCGTCCGTATAAGGCTGAGCACCATATCCATTCTCGCTGGCTTCGAAAACCCAAATAGGAATGGGGCATGAGAAACATAGTAGAACGCAGACAAACTTTCGCGCTGTAGCCACTGAAGTTTCGCATTACGCTGACTCTTGGGCCTTAAGCCTGCTTCCCGGTGATTGCTTTGATCAAACGTAATTACACATCCAACGGCGGCGTTTCTGAGCTGTTGGCGAATTGTAGAAAGTGCGATGTGATGCCTACCTTCGGACTGATTCGCGCGATTGGGGAGGCGTATGCCGGTATCCGGATCATTGAGGATTGCGTAAAACGTGGGTCGGTGCTCAGTCAGGAGGGGAATGCGCGTAAATGCGGTGAACTCACCTCGAATATCTTCGGGAATGAACCTCGGTTCGGCATGCACTGGCGCCCACTCGGCAAGTACCTCTTGCCACAGACGTTTCACTGCGTCGTATGAATCTCCGAGATATTGTCGCTTCACCTAATACCCGAATGATACTTGTAGGAGATTAGCACTTGTGAGTATCTTGCAAAGAACCTGTTCAGCGAGGCCGCAGCGAGTGAAGGGCCGAGGCGTACCCTCTGGGGTACGATGATGATCTGAGCGGTGCGAGAACGAAGCTGGTGGGATTTTTCAACATCCTCACTCGCCGCTACCCGCCATGTCGTCGATCAGCGGCCTATTGATATCAGTGCAACCGAAGCAGATGGTGTCGAAGAGGGTCTCGGCATCCGCGACAAAGTTCTTCTCGTCGGTGAGCTTATCGGCCATGACCTGAGCGTAGCAGATATCACACAGCATCATTAGCCCGCGTGATACGCCTACTGTTTTTCTCCCTATGCTCTTAGCCATGATGTCCTAGACCGACCCTTTCTGCCTCGCCAGCCAAAAGTCCTCCGCTTCGAGATCGATCCCGCACACGGCACATTCATAGACCTTCTCGCCAACCGGAAGCTGGATTTCCGTCCGATCGATGCGCCCACGGCAGACATGATAGAACCGCCCGCGTGCGTCTTCGTCATCCAACGGATCACTTTCATAAATCAGCACCATCGGACAACTCTCCCATCAAGTACAACAAAGTATACCGGTGGACAAGATCGATCTGCAACGGTCAGACACTCGATTATTGAGCAGTTGGGGTATAGGGACACAACCTTGCAGGGTGCTCAAAAAGACCGTCAGCAAGGCCGCAGCCGATGAAAGCACCGGACGCGTAGCCTCTGGCTACGTTGAGGATGCTTTCAAGGCGAGAACGACGCTGGCGGCCTTTTTGAGCGTCCTGTGACTAGACTTGGAATTGGGCGTCATATAACCGTGCATACACCCCTTCATGCCCAATCAACGTCTCATGCGTCCCGTCTTCGACGACACGGCCATGGTCCACGACTATGATGCGGTCGACGCCATGGATGGTGGAAAGTCTATGGGCGATAATGATCGTGGTCCGCCCTTTGGTGAGATCGTCTAGCGCCTCACGAATCTTGACTTCTGTCTCCGTGTCGATATTGGAGGTGGCCTCATCGAACATGACGATCGGAGGATCCTTCAGGATCACACGGGCGATCGAGACACGCTGCCGCTGCCCGACGGACAACTTGACGCCGCGCTCCCCGATCCAGGTGTCGTACCCCTCCGGAAGCGCCATGATGAAGTCATGCGCCCGGGCCACCTTGGCTGCGGCCTCGACATCACTCTGCCCGGCCAAGAGGTCGCCGTACAGAATATTTTCTCTCACCGTGCCATTGAACAAGAATGGTTCTTGCTGAACCAGTCCGATTTGGCTTCGAAGAAACGCTATGGGCAGCTCGCGAATATCGTACCCATCGATCGTGATGGCTCCCTGCGTGACATCGTAAAACCGCATCAGCAATTTCAGCGTGGTGCTCTTTCCCGCTCCACTCGGACCGACTAGCGCGATTCGCTCCCCTGCTTGGACGGCTATCACAACGTCGGTCAAGATCGGCGCATCGGCTCGATAATGAAATCCGACGTGATGAAAGGCCACCTCTCCACGCAATCGAGGGACTGGTACATGAGCGTTCGGACGATCCTTGACCTCTGGAACAAGATCAAGCACTTCGAACACTCGCTCGCTTGCGGCCAAGGCATGCTGCAACATGTGATTGACGGAGTGAATCTGATTGATCGGGACATAGAAGAGTGCGAGGTACGAGATGAACATCACGAGTTCGCCCACGGAAAGACGATGCTCTAACACTTCAGTGGTGCCGAACCAGAGCACCATGGCCCCGCCAAGACTCCCGATCAGCATCATCCCAGGTGAGTAGTACGACCAGAGGAACATGGCCTTCAAGGTATCTTGACGGCAACGATCGCTCTTCCGATCGAATCGCTCCTGCTCGTAGAGCTGGCGATTGAAACCCATCGTCTCTCTGATGCCTGCCAGCATGTCTTGCAAGAGGGCGTTCAGTTCGGCCGACCCCTTTCGAATCGCGCGATAATGCCCATGGACACGTTTGGTGAATAGGGCCGCTCCCACGATCAAGAGGGGAATCGGCACAAGCGCCAACAAGGCCAGCTTCCAATTGAGCATGAACAGCATGATCATGATCCCGGTCAGCGTTAGCCCGGCCGTAATGATCTCTTCGAGCCCGTCGACGAAGATGCGCTGCATGTGCTCTGTATCGTTTAACACTCTCGACATGATCTCGCCCGTCGGGCGATTCTCATAGAAACTGATCGACAATCGCTGAAGCGCCGAGAATACCTGGACGTGCAAGTCATGGACGACTTGCTGTTCCAGCCCGTTATTCAGCCGAATCCGCATCGACCCGCAGAGGTTCCGCAACACATAGGCGGCACAGAGCGCGAGAAATACCCATACCAGGAGCTGAGTCTTGCCAGCTTGGATCACGTCGTCGATAATGACTTTGATCAGCCACGGAGGGATTAACTCAAACGCGGTCGCGAGCCCGGCAAACACAAACGTGCCGACCACCATGGAACGGTGTGGGCTGAGATACTGGAGCACTCGAAGCAGGGTTGTCACTCGCGCAGGATCTTCACAGTGGGTTAAATGGCCGGGGTGGGGTCGTCTTGCCAGTACTTACTAAATTCTGAGAGCTGCGTGAGTGTCGACATATCGGTCATCCGATCCAAAAACACCTTGCCGATCAGGTGGTCCATCTCGTGCTGGATACAGACGGCATAGAGACCGGTCGCTTCGAAGTCCATCGATTTGCCATGACGATCCAGCGCCTGCACTCTCACGACTGACGGCCTCGTCACCTTTCCTCGCAACCCATCCACACTGAGACAACCCTCCCAATTTTCGACTTGCTGCGGACCATAGAAGACAATCTTGGGGTTGATGAGAACTGTTTGGGGAAATCCATCTTCCCCCTCACACCCCATCACGACCAGTTGAATCGAGCGCGACACCTGGGGCGCCGCCAAGCCGATCCCTGGTTCAGCCAGCATGGTCTCAATCAGATTGTCGATGAATTGCTGGAGATCGTACGTGCGAATGTCCCGAGGGTCGACCGCGGCTGCCATCTGGCGCAAGACGGGATTACCAAGCTTTGCTATCCGGAGCGTAGGCATAGAGCGTCTTTCTCATCCTTCTATCGTCTCTCACATCATGCGGCAACGGAGTGGACTCACAAAATATAGCACAGGATTTTTTGCCCCCGCAAGGCGAGGCCTAACCCCGCGAGACGGGCGGGAAAAGCCCGACACGCGGGACCAGCGAGACGAGTGCCAGAAACAATCTGTCCAGCGCGCGTATTTCTCGCAAGTCGCGCGCGTCACGCTCGTCTAACGAATCCGTGCGCGCTGTTTTGGATCTGGGATTTCAAAGCTGTCCATCTGGCTATTCCACCATTCCACCCACTCGGTCGTCCACTCTTGACGATCTTGCGTGGTCGACGTCTCCCAATCATGAAACTCCGTTTCATGACGTGTCAGAATCCAGAGCGACTGCACCGCTGAGAGTGCAACAAACCGTTCCTCATCGGCAATCACCCCGATCAGAATCGGTACCACCGTCTTCTCTCTGACATACCGAGCCTCAAACGCAGCGGCCTTCCGAATCGACGAATTCTGATCCTTGACCATCACCTCGATCGCCTCCACGGCTTTGGCCGCATCCAATCGAACAGCCACGCGCAAGGCATGTTCACGCACCCGTGGAATTTCGTTCGGCTCCTTGGCGGCTGAGACAAGGGCCGGAACCGCGGAGGCCGCCTTCAACATCGACACTGTTTCAATGACGTTGTAACGAATGCGTGGCCCGGACATCGTCAAGCCTTTGACCAGGACCGGCACAGATGGCTCACCGAGATGCACGAATTCTCCCATCGCCCAAAACTCTTGTTGACCTTCCAGCAACGGCAAGAGCGCTTCCGCCCGTTGGATCTCTTCTGACGTCAACGGTTTCGTATTCTGTGGAACGGATTCAGCCGACAGATCCTGCCCCTTCGGAGGCGCCTCGTAGGGCACCTGGGCCAGAATGACCCTTACTTTCCCTATGGGTTCCGCCCACAGGGTCTGAGCCAGTCCCACCAACACCACGAAGAGGACAATTCCCCAGGAATACATATGTCGGTGCTGCACGATCATCCCCTTTCTCTTAGTTCGCTACGACTTGCCTCGCGCCGATGGACGATTTCGTATAACACCGGCAAGACGACCAATATCAGCACCGCTGCTGTCAGCATCCCACCCACCACGACGAGTGCGAGCGGTTTCTGTGCCTGCGATCCAATGCCTGTCGACAGTGCGGCCGGCAATAGCCCAATGGCCGCGCCCAACGTCGCCATGAGAATTGGACGCATCTGCACATCGGCCCCCTTCCGAACGGCCTCTCGAAGCGTCAGCCCCGTGAGCCGGAATTCTTCGATCCGAGAGATTAACAATACCCCACCGAGGATGGCCACCCCCAGGGTCGAAATGACGCCGACCGCAGCTGAGATACTGAAATTCGTGTGAGTGGCCACAAGGGAGAGTACTCCTCCCACCAACGCAAAGGGAACGGTACTCAACACCAGGAGGGCATTCTTGATCGAATCGAAGGCGCCGTACAACAGAAACAAAATGATGACCAGACTGATCGGTACCACCATCGCCATTCGTTTTTGCTCT
>JBDTPK010000167.1:0-6288 GCA_039932735.1 Nitrospirota bacterium | reverse complement strand
AGATCATTCAAGACCTCACGGTCGGACCGTCGCTGGGGAAGGATTCGATCGAGAAAGGCGTACAGGCCACGCTGGTTGCCGGCGCCTTGGTGGTGGTGTTCATGATCGTGTATTACCGAATGTCCGGGGTGATCGCGGACTTTGCGCTCATGCTCAATCTCCTGTGTTTGATCGGAGCCCTTTCTGCCCTGAACGCCACCCTGACGTTGCCGGGGATCGCCGGGATCGTGCTCACGATCGGGATGGGCGTCGATTCGAACGTCCTGATCTTCGAGCGTATTCGTGAAGAGCTGCGGCTAGGGAAAGGGGTTCGCCTGGCGGTAGACGGAGGATACGACAAAGCGCTGCTGACGATAGTCGACTCTCACGTGACGACCTTGATCACGGGGATGGCGCTGTTCCTCTTCGGCACGGGGCCGATCAAAGGGTTTGCTGTAACCTTGTGTCTCGGGATCGGGATCAATTTGTTTACGGCGCTGATCGGCACCAAAGTCATCTTCGACCTCTTGAATCAACGACACAAAGTAGAACAGTTAAGCATCTAGTTCGAAGGAGCCTGCATGTTGGAGATCCTCGGAAAAACCAGTATCGACTTCATGGGGAAGCGCCGCTGGGCCTTTTTGTTTTCCGGCGTCATGGTGGTGCTGGGAATTGTGGCACTCATTCAGATTGCCAGAGGTTCGGCAAACCTCGGCATCGATTTTGCCGGTGGAACTGCGGTGCAGTTGAAATTCGAACAAGCGATCCGGATCGACGAAGCGAGAAAAGTCTTGGAGGCGAATGGCCTGGGCAACGCTGAGCTGCAAGAGTTTGGTCAGGAGAACAAACTCCTGATCCGTCTGAAAGCCTCGACAACCATCGAAGAGAAGATTGCCGATCGGGTCGTGGCCGTCTTTACAAAGGAATTTTCCTCGAACCATTTTGTGGTCGATTCCAGCACGGAAATCGGAGCGACCATCGGGAAGAAACTTCAAGAAGATGCTCTCATTGCGATCATCATATCGTTTGCCGGGATCATTCTCTATGTAGCGGCGCGCTTCGAATTTCGCTTCGGCATCGCCGCGGCCTTGGCGACCTTTCATGACGTGTTGGCGGTGTTGGGGGCTTTTTATATCCTGGACAAGGAAATTACCTTGCTCGTTGTGACGGCCTTGCTGACGTTAGCCGGCTATTCGATGACGGATACGGTCGTCGTGTTCGACCGAATCAGGGAAAATCTCCGGATGCGGAGGAGGGAGACCGAAGAGACGATCATCAACAATGCGGTCAACCAAGTCCTGAGCCGCACCATCGTCACCAGCTTGACCGTCGTGTTGGTGCTGATTCCTCTGACGATCGCAGGAGGAGAGGTCTTGCACGACTTCTCTCTTGCCCTGTTATGGGGTGTGATCTTCGGGACCTATTCGTCCGTCTTCGTCGCAAGCCCGTTGCTGTTATTCTGGCCGGGAGCATCCGGGAGGATGCTGAAACGGAGTTAGTCTGCCGGTGCTCTAATATATCGCCGGGCGTCACGCGTCAGCGGGTGCCTATATCGATCGTCAATCCGCCCGCGCGATGTGTTTTACGCATCGGGGTTGTCGCATCCTGCTAGGGGCACACCCATGACACTCTGGAGTCGATCTCACAGTCTCCAGTACAAGATTATCGCGGCGATTGTGCTGGTTGGACTGCTTCCCCTTACCCTTCTGCTTGCGATCACCTACGTCGAGGAGCGGCGCGCGCTTCGTGAAATGACCGGTGCCAACTTCAAGGGAGTCGCCGTCGAAGCTGCTCGCCGCATCGAAATGCAGATCAGCCGCGGGATGAACGAGGCACAGCAGCTCGCCACGACCCCCTTTCTCCACACCGCCGTGACCGAAGCCAACCGCACGTACGAGGGAAAGGATGCGCATCGCATCCAGGGCATGATCAAGGATTGGCAGCAGCGGTGGCGTCAGCGGGATGAGCAAAGCGAGTTTCCCCTCTTCATTAATCGCATCGTCACGAACTACCTCATCCGGTGGCACGATATCCGCAAATCGGACTATGTTGGGATTCTGGTGACCGATCAGCAGGGGGCGCTGGTGGTCAGCTCTATTCCACAAGTCGAGTATTTTTACGGGGAGACAGCCTGGTGGCAAGCCGTGGTGAAGGGGGGAAGTCACAAGGGCTATGTGAGCGAGATCGCCTTCGATCCCGCGTTCGGGACTCATGTGCTTGTGGTGGCGGCGCCAATTTTTGACGAGACCAAGGAGGCGGTGATTGGGACGGCCACCATTTTGTTACGTCGAGACACGATCTTCCATGCCATGGCTGAGGTGACAATCGGAGCCACGGGGCATGCGATGTTGTTCAGCTCCGACGGTGTGCCGGTGATCTGTCCGGTCCTGCCACCGGAAGCGCATACGGTACGCCCTGAGTTGATCAGCGTCCTCGGCGGCCTGGAAGCCGGGTGGACTGTTGCCGCAGACGATTCCCATGGGGGCCTGAACGCTTTGATCGGCTTTGCGCCGGTCAGATTCAGTGAGACCGTAGCCCCTGGGAGTTTCGGAGGGCATCAGTGGATCACCGTGGTTCGGCAGGATCCCGAGGAGACCTATGCGCTGCTTGCCGAACTCGTGGCGAAGGTGCTGCTCTATGGGTTGATAGTGCTTGCGGTGCTATGGGGGACAGGGGTACTCGTCGCACGCCGGATCGCCCGTCCCATTCAGTTGCTACACGACGGGGTGCGTGAAATTGGAAGCGGCCGGATGGATCGGCGACTGGAGCTGAAGACCGGCGATGAAATCGAAGGGCTTGCCGAGGCGTTCAACCAGATGGCGGCAAATCTACAACGGTCGTTTGCGCAGATTGAACAACGCGTGGTGGATGTGCGCCGTCTGGAAGAAAAGTACCGCGATCTGATCGAACATTCTCCTGAGATGATCTATCAATTGAACGGGAACGGCCAATTCGTCCATGTGAACAAGACGGGGCTCGAGAAGCTGAAATACACGCTCGATGAGATGCTGGCGATGAAGCTCTGGGACCTTGTGCCGCGTGGACAGGAGCCGCTCGTACTGCAATATCTGGAGCGATTGCTGGCGGAAGGGCGTAGTTCGATGGAGACGGTGTTTCTGCCCAAAGCCGGTCATCCGATCGATGTGGAAATTCATACTACGGCGCTGATCGATCAAGAGCGGGGCGGGCTGGTTCACTCGCGCGCATTTGTGCGCGACGTGACCGAACGCCACCGGCTTGAGCGACATCTGCAAGAATACACGACGACGCTTGAACAGGCCGTGTCGGAGCGGACGCAACAGCTCGTCGGCTCGCAGGCGCGGTACAAGGCGTTGTTCGACCTGATGGCAGACTCGGTATTGATGGTGGATCAGAACGGGATCATCGTCGCCGTCAACAAACGTGAGGAGCAAGCGCTGGGGTATGCAGAGTCTGCTGTAATCGGTCGCAGTGTGCTCGACATCGTCCTGTCCTGTTATCACGATGCGTTGCGCGGATGGCTGAGCGCTATTATTTCTGGGCAGCGGAATGTGTCCACCCAGGAGATCATCGTACGTCATGCCGGTGGGCTGGACATGCCGGTCGAAATGGACTTGATCCCTGTCGGAGCGGACGACCAACTGTTGGTGATGGTACAGTTGCGGGACATTACCGACCGGAAGCGGCTTGAACACCAGCTGGACACGTATCGAGAAGAATTGGAAGCGAAGGTACGAGAGCGTACGCGAAAAATTGAAGAGACCACACAGTATCTCGAAAATCTGCTCGAAAACGCCAACGATGTCATTTACACCCTCGATACCGAGCAGCGGTTCACCTATGTCAACAGCAAGATCGAAGCATGGGGCTACCGGAAAGACGATCTGCTGGGGCGCCCCTACCTCGCCCTTCTCTCCAAACGTCATCGCGGAAAGCGTCTCAAGAGCACTTTGGATATCGGTGCGAAGCAGGTTTATGAGGTCGAAGTGGTGACTCGCACAGGGGAGCCGAGGGCTGTGATGGTGAGTGTCTCCCCGCTGCATGGGGTCGAAGGGGAGATTCTGGGTGTGCTGGGCATCGCGCGCGACATGACGGAGACCAAGAAATTGGAGCAGCAGATCAGGAACTCTGAGAAACTGGCTTCGGTCGGCAAGCTCGCTGCAGGGGTAGCCCATGAAATCAATAACCCCCTGGGGGGCATCCTCAACTGTCTCTACAACTTGCGGAAGGGAGCACTGTCACCGAGTCGGCAAGAGGAGTATTGGTCATCGATGGAAGACGGCGTGCGGCGTGTGCAGAAGATTGTTCGGCAGCTCCTCGATTTCTCCCAGCAGCACGAGCCCACGTTCGCCCTAACGAATATCAATCATATTGTCGATCGGGTCTTGGTCTTGACCACACATCTTTTCGCCGCGAACAAAATTTTCTTGGAAACAGGATTCGGTCAAGGGCTGCCGAATGTGATGGTCGATCGACACATGATTGAGCAGGTGCTGATGAACCTGGTATTGAATGCGGTGCAAGCGATGAAGGAAGGAGGAGTGCTGGCAATCCGAACGTCCGTGGTCGAGGGAATCTGTGTGATCGAAGTGCGCGATACGGGATCGGGCATTCTGCCGGCGATCCTGCCGAGAATTTTCGACCCGTTCTTTACGACGAAGCGCGAAGGCGAAGGAACCGGTCTCGGCCTGTCGGTCAGTCTGGGCATCGTCGAGCGCCACGGTGGAAAGATCTTGGTGGACAGCGAAGTCGGGAAGGGCACGACCTTTACCCTCTGTCTGCCTGTTTCCCGTGATCGTTCGTTGATGGAGAGGGTGTCATGAAGGGGCTTAGGATTCTGTTGGTCGATGACGAGCCGCTGATGAGGCTGTCGATGGTCGATGCGCTGGAGACGGTCGGCCATGATGTCGAAGCGGCAGCATCGGGGACGGAAGGGATCGACGCCATCCGTCAACGACCGTTTGATCTGGTGATCACTGATCTGCGGCTGCCAGGCGCAGACGGGCTGACGGTGCTCACGGTGGCCAAAGAGCAGTCGCCCCACACAGAGGTCGTGGTGATTACCGCCCATGGGTCGGTGGAAACGGCAGTCGGAGCGATGAAATTCGGAGCCTTCGACTACATCACGAAACCGTTCCAGATGGACGAATTGCTGCTGATCGTCGAGCGGGTGGGCCGCGTCGTAACCTTGCGGCGCGAAAATCAGGATCTCAAAGCGGTGCTGGAAGATAAGTTCAGCTTTGGAGGCATTCTCGGGGCGAACAACCACATGCGGGCCGTGCTCGAGAAGATCAAGCTGGTGGCGGGAACAGATTCGACGACGTTGATTCTGGGAGAGAGCGGAACCGGTAAGGAGCTGGTCGCCAATGCCATCCACCAAAACAGCCCACGCAGCCAGTACCCCTTGATCAAAGTCAGCTGTGCGGCACTTCCGGAGACCCTATTGGAGGCGGAACTCTTCGGCCATGAGAAGGGGGCGTTTACAGGAGCGCTGCGGCAGCGGCGTGGGCGGTTTGAGCTGGCCCATCGCGGCACGCTGTTTCTCGATGAAGTCGGAGAAATCTCGCCGGTCATCCAAGTGAAACTCTTGCGGGTGCTTCAGGAAAGACAGTTTGAGCGTGTCGGAGGCAACGACACGATTCATGTCGACGTGCGCTTGGTCTGCGCCACACAGAAAGACCTTCGAAAGGAGGTGTCTCAAGGGCGGTTTCGAGAAGATCTGTATTATCGGCTCAATGTCGTGCCGGTCGTGATTCCGCCGTTGCGTCAGCGGCAGGACGACATCATGATTATTGCCGAACACGTGCTGAAGACCTGCGCGGCTAAGATGGGGAAGGCATTGAAAGGGTTTTCTCCTGCAGCACGCGAACTCTTCTTGCGCTATTCGTTCCCAGGGAACGTGCGGGAGCTGGAGAACATGGTCGAACGTGCGGTGGCGCTGGGGCGGGATCGTGAAGCGGTCCAGCCGTCAGACTTGTGCGGGTTCCAGTCCTGTCCCTATACGGGCGGGGTGCCACAAGAATCTTGTGGATTCTGTAGCGAAGGGCTGACGGGGCAGAAGCGAGAGGCACGCTCGTTGACCTCGCTGGCGGCGGCACGGGAACAGTTCGAAAAAGACTATATCGTATCGGTGTTGGAGCGAGTGGACGGCAGCCGCACAACCGGCGCGAAGATTCTCGGCCTCTCGCGCAAAGCCCTGTGGGAAAAGTGCAAGCGCTACGGGATTCCGTCGGCGCAGAGGGAGTCGGGGGACGAAGACGAGTGAGGGATAGGGGCTGATGATCTTCTGTGCTCGCGCAACGCGCGGCTTAAGAAAGCCCTCGTTGGACG
>JBDTPK010000166.1:0-6306 GCA_039932735.1 Nitrospirota bacterium | reverse complement strand
AACGGCACCCTCAACAGGTTCAGGCTCCTCAACCGGTGTCGTCTCGTTCCACGATCATCAGATCACGCGTGGCGTGCTGCCCGGTAGGAGCTTCTCACGCTTGCGTGCGGGAGGCGAACGCGTCGCTCGCGGTGTTGAGTGTCGCGAAGATGGCATCGGTACCGATCCGCTCCATCGTCCCCGCGCGTTCGAGTGTGGTGCGCACCTCACGGCGGACATTCGCAAAACCGAGGCGGACGCCTCGTCCAGCGAGTGCTTCGGCAAGAGATTCGAGCATTTCTGCGCCGGTCACGTCCACCCCATTAATCGTGCTTCCGTCCACAATCAACCATTCGACATGCGGGTGGGTGGCGACAATCTCCACCACGCGCTTCTCGAAGTATCCCGCATTAAAGAACACGATCCCAGCCCCGAATCGGTAGATCACGAGGCCGGGATGAGTAATGGCCTCTTGGTGGTGAGCCAGCTCGTGCCATCCTCTCATCCCTGGCACCCGACCCAACAGGGCGTCCGCCGGTCGTGAGGTGCGCTTGATGATCAGGAGTAACCCTATGCCCACCGCCAAGAGAATGCCCTCCAGGAGATCCAACCAGATGACGCCGAACATGGTGAAGAGCGCCAGTCCACATTCCGATCGGCTCACCCGCCACATCTTGCGTAGCGCGGCCCCATCGAAGAGTCCAACGGCCGCGACGATCAACACCGCCCCCAACGCCGCCACCGGCAAATAACGCAGGGGCTCGGTCAGGAAGAAGAGCACTGCCGCCATCGTCGCAGCAGCGATCAGCCCAACCAGCTGACTCTTGCCGCCCATGGCATCGTTGACTGCGGTTCGCGAGTCGGCCCCGGTTACGGCGAACCCCTGCGACAAGCCGGAGGCGATCTGACAGGCACCCAGCGCGATGAACTCCTGGTCGACGTCGATCTCGTAGCGGTTCCGTGCCGCAAAACTCCGCGCCGTGACCATCCCGCTGCTGAAGCTCACCAGGGCCACACCCAACGCGCCGCCGAGAAGGAGTTTCAGGTTTTCCGCATCGAAGTGGGGCCAGCTGAGGCCTGGGAGTCCCGCCGGCAATTTGCCCACCACCGCCACCCCGCTGTCTTCCAACCCGAGCCCATAGACCACGGCCACGGCGGCCACGGTAGCCAGTAATGGCGCCGGGGCGCGAGGCATCACGCGTTTGCTCACGAGGATGACGGCGAGGGTGGTTAATCCTACCGCAAGCGTCGGCAGATGCGTGTGGGGCAATTTACCGGCGAACTCGATGAGCCGAAGGATAATCCCGCGAGATTGCATGGCGAAGCCGAACACGTTCCCGATCTGTCCGAGAAAGATGCTGAGGGCCACACCGTTGAGATACCCGACTAGGATCGGCTTCGCGAGAAAGTCGGCAATAAAGCCTAAACGGAAGAGCCCCGCCGCGATGCACACCAGCCCTGTCAACACGGCCAGCGCCACGGACAGGGACCGGAGCGCATCGGGGTCGCCGCCGGCGAGCGGCAGCACGGTGGCGGCAAAGATGGCGCATGTCGCCGCGTCGGGATTCACGATCAGCTGCCGCGAGGTACCGAACAGCGCGTAGGCCACGAGCGGAAGAATGGCCGCATACAGCCCCACGACCGGCTCGAAGCCGATGAGTTGCGCGTAGGCAATCGCGGTGGGCACCGCCACCGCAGCGACCGACACCCCGGCCACCACGTCGATGGGCAGCCAGTCACGCCGGTATTCCAGGAGTTGCCGAAGACCCGGCGCGAACCGACCGATCAATACGGTAGAACGTTCCATGGAGTCGTTAGAGTTTCAGGCATTGGTCTAGCCGCCAGGACTCAATGTCTCACAAGGTGACAGCCCGGACTCTGCCAGGTTGCCCGGACATGTGATCCATGCCCTCTTCCGACGATGTGGGCCGGTTCGCCCTAGCACCGTCCCGGCGGGGCCCAGCATAACTCATCGCATTGAGCATCGTCAGCAGTTTCCGCATCGCGGCCATAAGGTCAACGCCAAGCACATTCGTCAGGAAATAATGTGAAAATCCCTGGTCGAAGCGGTCACAGTTCACACTAGACTCCGATTCGTTCTTGTGTTAAGAGGTCCGCCTGAATGAGGAAAACCACTGTGTGTTCAGGCGGAGGTTTCGCAGGCATGTCGGACAAGCTCCTAACGGAAGTCTGTCTCTGACAAATGAACCCGTCGAAATATCCACTTGGTCGGGTTCACAACAGATTGTAGGAAGCAAGACATCCAGAAGTTGGAGGAGACACGGATATGGCGCAAGAAGAACTGGAACGGACGGCAAGACAGTTGATGGCCGAAGGCAAGGGCATTCTTGCAGCAGATGAAACGGTTTCCACAATTACCAAGCGGTTCGACGCCTTAAAAATTACTTCCACCGAGGAGAGCCGTCGTACCTATCGCGAAATGTTTTTTACGACGCCGGGAGCTGCCGGTTTTATCAGTGGCGTCATTATGTATGACGAAACCATCCGCCAGAAAAACGCTGCGGGCATACCGCTGGCCGAGATGTTGTCCAAACAAGGGATCATTCCGGGGATCAAAGTGGATACCGGTGCAAAGGTGCTTGCCGGCTCACCGGAGGAAGCTGTGACCGAAGGGCTCGATGGGCTCCGGGACCGCCTGAAGGAATATGCGGCCATGGGCGCGCGATTCGCCAAGTGGCGGGCGGTCATTCGCATCACCGACAAACTTCCCAGCCCAATGTGTGTGAACGTCAACGCCCATGCGCTGGCTCGTTATGCCGCCTTGTGCCAGGAACAAGGCATCGTGCCGATCGTGGAGCCGGAGGTCCTTATGGATGGGGCTCACACAATCGAACGCTGCGAGGAGGTCACGAGTTCAGTCCTCCATACGGTTTTCAACGCGCTCTTCGAGCAGTGCGTCCGGCTGGAAGGCATGATCCTGAAACCCAGTATGGTGATCGCCGGAAAGGTTTGTCCCAAGCAGGTCTCCGTGCAGGAGGTCGCAACGGCCACGTTGCGCTGCTTGCGACGTCATGTGCCGCCGGCGGTTCCCGGCATCGCGTTCTTGTCCGGCGGACAGCCGAGCGTGACGGCGACCGCGCATCTCGATGCCATCAATCGCCTGGGCGGACCGAAACCCTGGTCGATCAGTTTTTCATATGGTCGTGCCCTGCAGGACGTGGCGCTCGAGGCCTGGCACGGAAAAAATGAAAATTTGAAGGCGGGCCAAGAGGCTTTCCAACATCGGGCCAAGTGCAATAGCGAGGCGGCATTGGGCCGTTATACCGACAAGCTGGAGCGCGAACCGGCTGGTGCGAGTGAGCCGGCGCATCGCTCGGACTGGCACGACGACTGATATGTTCCTGGCACGTGCTGCGAGGCTTCAGCATTGACATGCAGATTTTGGTGATCAACAGCGGAAGCTCGTCGATCAAATTTCGCCTCCTAGAAGTGCTCGAAGAGCCGAGCGGCGAACTGACGACCCGGCCGGCGTTGCTCCAGGGCGCCGTGAAGGGCATCGGAAGCGTCGCAAGCTTTGAGGTGACGGGGCAGACTGTAGCCCCTTCGACGACGACGACCTTGGAAATTCGGGACCATGCGCATGCGATGCGTGTGTTGTTCGATCGTCTAGCCGGCTCGCTGGGTGAGATCGAAGCGGTCGGGCATCGGGTGGTACACGGAGGCGATCAGTTCGTGAGATCCACAATGATTACCGAGCAGGTAGAGGCCGGAATCGATGCGCTGTCCGAGTTGGCGCCCCTGCACAATCCCTCGTGCCTCGCAGGGATACGCGGAGCGCGAGCGGCTTTTGGTCCGGCCCTACCGATGGTGGCAGTGTTCGACACGGCCTTTCACCAGACCATGCCGGAAGTCGCCAGGCAGTATGCGCTCCCTGTTGAGCTGGCCGAGCGGCATCGGATCCGTCGCTATGGTTTTCACGGGATTGCGCATGCCTCGCTCGCGAACGGATACGCGGCCTACACGGGGAATCCACTGGAACAGGTGCGTCTGATCACCCTGCAGTTGGGCAATGGCTGCTCCGTCGCCGCGATCGCACAAGGCCGTTCGGTTGAAACCTCGATGGGGTTCACCCCGTTGGAGGGGTTGGTGATGGGGACACGCTCAGGCGATGTGGACGCCTCCATTGTCGGCTACTTGTCCGACCGGGAGAAGGTCGAAGCAGCTGAAGTCGAGCGGTGGCTGAACGAGCGGTCTGGCCTACTGGGGCTCTCAGGTCGGTCAAACGACATGCGGGACTTGCTGCGCGTGGCCGAGCAGGAGCAGGACAAACGGGCGGAGTTTGCCATTGATCTATTCTGCTATCGGGCGCGCAAGTATCTCGGCTCCTACCTTGCCGTGTTAGGCGGTGCCGATGCCATCGTCTTCGGAGGGGGGATTGGAGAAAACGCACCGGAGATTCGGGAGCGGATTTGCCAGAACATGGGATGGTGCGGCTTGGAACTCCGCCCCGACCTCAACCGAGCGACGATTGGGCTAGCGCCGGGTCGCGCAGCCCACATCAGTGTGAATGGATCGCGGTTGCCGGCTTACGTGGTCGCGGCGGACGAAGAAACCTGGATTGCCAATGAAACGGTACGGTGCGTGCGAGCCGTACATTGAGTAAGTCAACAGAGCCGACTCTATCAAGATCACTCAGAGGGAAAGGAGAGGTCATGGGGAATTCGTTATCGCAGAAGGAATTGAAATTGATCGATGCGTACTGGAGGGCGGCGAACTATCTCTCGGTGGGACAGATTTACCTGCACGATAATCCGCTGCTGAAGAAGCCGCTGACGAAGGAACATGTGAAGGCAAGGCTGCTGGGTCACTGGGGCACCACCCCGGGCCTGAATTTCATCTATGCCCATATGAATCGAGCGATCAAGGCACGGGACCTCAGCATGATCTACATTATCGGTCCGGGCCATGGTGGTCCCGGCATCGTCGCCAATACCTATATGGAAGGCACCTACTCGGAGGTCTATCCGAACATCGCACAGGACGAAGAGGGCATGCAGCGGCTGTTCAAGCAGTTCTCGTTCCCCGGAGGCATTCCCAGCCACGTGGCGCCCGAGACCCCCGGCTCAATACACGAAGGCGGCGAATTGGGGTATGCGGTCTCTCACGCGTACGGGGCTGCCTATGACAATCCCGACCTGATCGTCGCCTGCGTCGTCGGTGATGGCGAGGCTGAAACCGGAGCATTAGCGACCTCCTGGCACTCCAACAAGTTTCTCAACCCGGCGACCGACGGAGCAGTGCTGCCGATCCTGCACCTGAACGGGTACAAGATCGCCAATCCTTGCGTGCTGGCTCGTATCAGCCACGAAGAATTGGATCAGCTCTTCCGTGGCTACGGCTACACGCCCCATTTTGTCGAGGGCAGTGATCCGGCCAAGATGCACCAACTCATGGCTGCCACGATTGACACCTGCATGGAGGACATCCGCAGCATCCAGACACAGGCACGGACGAAGGGTGTGAAGGAGCGGCCGCGATGGCCGATGATCATCCTCCGTTCGCCCAAGGGGTGGACCTGCCCGAAGGAAATCGACGGCAAACGGTGCGAGGACTACTGGCGCAGTCACCAGGTGCCGATGGGTGAAATGCACGAAAAGCCCGAGCATGTAAAAATTCTCGAGAAATGGATGAAGAGCTACAAGCCGGAGGAGCTGTTCGACAAAACCGGCCGACTGATCCCCGAGCTCGCTGATCTGGCTCCGAAGGGCGCGCGCCGGATGAGCGCCAATCCGCACGCCAACGGCGGCCTCTTGCTCAGGGACTTGCGTCTGCCGGACTTCCGCAACTATGCCGTCAAGGTCACGACACCCGGCGCCATTGAGGCCGAGTCCACCCGCCATATGGGAAAGTTCTTGGCCGACACGATGAAGCTGAACATGGATAGCCGTAATTTCCGTCTGTTCAGTCCGGACGAGAACAACTCAAACCGCTGGCAAGATGCGCTGGAGGTCACCAACCGTACCTGGATGGCGGATCGCTATCCATACGACGACCATTTGGCCCCGGACGGACGCGTGATGGAAATGCTCAGTGAGCATCAGTGCCAGGGGTGGCTGGAAGGGTATCTCTTGAGCGGCCGGCACGGGTTTTTTTCCTGCTACGAGGCGTTCATTCACATCATCGACTCGATGTTCAACCAGCATGCCAAGTGGCTGAAGGTTTGCAACCACATCCCTTGGCGGCGGCCGATTGCTTCACTCAACTATCTCTTGTCCTCCCACGTCTGGCGGCAGGACCACAACGGGTTCAGTCACCAGGACCCCGGCTTCATCGATCACGTCGTGAACAAGAAAGCGGATGTCGTGC
>JBDTPK010000165.1:0-6308 GCA_039932735.1 Nitrospirota bacterium | reverse complement strand
CACCTCATGCTCGTCGATCTCGAACGGAACGACCTGGGCCGCGTCTGCCGATTCGGCAGCGTACAGGTCGATGAATTCATGGTCATCGAACAATACTCCCACGTCAGCCATCTCGTGTCTCATATCAGCGGCATCATAAAGCCTGACGCCACGCCCTTCGATCTAATTCAGGCCCTTTTCCCTGGCGGCACCATCACAGGCGTACCCAAAATCCGCTGCATGGAGATTATCGAGGAACTGGAGCCGGTACGCCGTGGCCCCTATACCGGATCATTTGGGTACATTGGCTGGAACGGCAACCTAGATCTCAATATCGTGATTCGAACATTGGCCTGGTGTGCGGGGAGAGGATACTTGCAGGTCGGTGCCGGAATTGTCGCCGACTCCGATCCTGCCAAGGAATACGAGGAAACACTTCAGAAGGCCCAGGCGTTTTTCAGCGCACTGCGACAGACGTAAGAATGTGGGTTTATCTCAACGATCGGTTTGTGAAAGACGACGAGGCCGTCGTCTCTGTCTTCGATCATGGATTTCTCTATGGCGACGGCGTCTACGAAACGATTCGCTCCTATGGGAGCCGGATCTTCATGCGTGGCCAACATCTTGCTCGACTACGACGATCTGCAGCCGCGATCGGCCTGACTATCCCGATGTCCGAGCACAGATGGCCGGATCTCCTTCACGAAGCGATGATACGGAATGATGTCGGGAACGAACACACCGACGCATACCTTCGCATCACCATCTCCCGCGGGGCCGGCGACATCGGTCTCGATCCAGCCCTGTGTCCCACTCCCACCGTAGTAATCATGACCAAGCTGCTTCATCCCCCATCACCCGATCTCTATCGTATCGGCGTGACTCTGATCGTTGCCGAGACGAGACGAAACTTGCCCAGCGCCCTCTCGCCCCAGATCAAAGCCACAAACTTTCTGAATAACATTCTGGCCAAACGGGAAGCCATCGCGGCCGGCGCCTTCGACAGCATCCTGCTCAATTGGGAGTCGCATGTGACGGAATGCACCGTCAGCAACATTTTTTTCGTCCGAGCCGGACGACTCTGCACACCGGCACTTGCATGCGGCCTGTTGGACGGAATCACGCGCGCCATTGTGGTCAGCCTCGCACAAGAGGCACAGATCCCCGTTGACGAAGGGCATTTCGGAGTCGAAGCAATTTATCAGGCAGATGAATGCTTTCTTACCAACACCAGTATGGAAGTGATGCCGGTCACGATGGTGGACAGGCATCTGGTGGGGAAGGGGACGCCAGGACTTCTCACCCAGCAGATCCAGAGACTGTTTATTGCCAACCGAGTGCACCTTATAGAACGCTAACAGTACCCCCCTTCACAAGCCCCCTTGTTCTCCTGCACTATTGATCACCCACCTCCAGGCATAAGATCTTCATTTTCTTGACACCCAGTGGAAGACTGGTAACGTTGCAACCATGCACCACATCTATTCTCTAATCATGACATCCCTCCGGCGGCACGCAGCCGTTGGATTGACCACAACCATCCTCATGGGTATCAGCTCGCTGGCCTTCTCCGTGCCAACAACTAGGGCAGAGATTTATCAGTTTATTGAGCCCAACGGCGCAATCTCGCTCACCAATGTTCCCTCGGATTCTCGCTACCGGAAAATCGAGGTCGAATCCAGAGGATTCCACGCCGCCTTGTCCGAGCGAGAACTCGAACCAGTCATTCGTCGGTATTCTTCTCAACACCAACTCCATCCCGCATTGATCCGAGCTGTCATCAAAGCTGAATCGAATTTTGATCCACGGGCAGTGTCTCGCGCTGGCGCTATTGGCCTGATGCAACTGATGCCTCAAACCGCCGTGCGTCTGGATGTGCGGGATATGTATGATCCGGATGATAATGTGGGCGGAGGGACCAAGTACTTACGCCAACTGCTCGACCGCTTCCATGGGAATTTACCGCTGGCCCTGGCAGCCTACAATGCCGGAGAGAATGCGGTCGAACGTTATCAGACACTTCCCCCGTTCAATGAAACCAGGCAATACGTTCGGAAGGTCCTCCGATACTACCGCACGTTCCTGATCCGCGATGGCGTCGTCACGGAACGTCCGGTCAGCCGATACGGCCCTACAGAGACAACAGCAACCCCCGCGATCTCTTCTGGACCCTCTTCCCGCTAACCACTTCTCCGCTCGACAGACAGCTATGTTGCTGCCAACCAGCCCGCTTGGCCTCCGGAAAATCAGCTCGGTAATGGGCCCCGACGCTGTTCTCTCGCCACAGCGACGCTTCCGCGACGCATTGCGCCACCTGCACCATGTTTTTCACTTCCAGCGCGGCTCGGCTCGCAAACGGCTGGGTCACGAGTTGGGCCCACCGTGACAGTTGCGCACAGGCCCGGATCAGCGACTCCCCCGATCGAATAACGCCGACCTGCCCCCACATCGTTCGCCTCAGTGAGCTCCGCAACTTTTCCGCATCCTCCAATGCACCGAATTGGCCCGCTCGGAGCGTGGCATCCTGAAACGACAGTACGGGAGGCTCATGTCGGTGGGCAAACGTCACGGCTGCGGAGGCGGCGCGCGCACCAAATACCAATCCTTCGAGCAAGGAATTACTCGCCAGACGATTCGCTCCATGCACACCGCTACAGGCCACCTCCCCGGCGGCAAAGAGCCCTGGAACCGTCGTCGCACCGTTCAAATCAGTCCAGACCCCGCCCATCATATAATGCGCACTGGGAGACACAGGGATCCACTCCTCCGTGATATCGATGTCATAGCGAAGGCAGGTCGCATAAATCGTCGGGAAGCGCCGCTTCACAAACTCTGCCCCCAAGTGGGTGACATCAAGATAGACATGACGCGCTTTCGTCGCCGCCATCTCCGCCAAGATAGCCCGCGACACAATATCTCTCGGCGCTAACGCCCCCATGGGGTGGTACCGCTGCATAAACAGGGCTCCCTTATTGTTGCGCAGCTGTGCACCTTCGCCGCGCATTGCCTCCGACAGCAAGAATGACGGACTCGACGGCAAGTACAGTGCGGTGGGATGGAATTGCACGAACTCCATATCTTGAAGCACCGCACCGGCGCGCAGTGCCATGGCCATTCCATCACCGGTGGCGTTCGGGGGATTGGTTGTCCGCGCATAGATCTGCCCGGCCCCGCCGGTGGTCAGCACGACTGCACGAGCCGGCAGCACGAACTGGCGGCCAGACCCTTCGTCCAGCACAACGGCTCCACAGCACCGTCCGGCATCCACGACGAGGTCTACGGTAAAATGATGATCCAATCGCTGAATACGTTCCTGTTGATTCACCTCGGCAATCAACACTCGTACCATCTCGTTCCCCGTCGCATCCCCTCGCGCGCGCAGGATGCGGCTTCGGCTGTGGGCAGCCTCCCGAGCGAACGCGAACTTGCCGCCGACTTTGTCGAACTTGGCCCCCCACCTGATCAATTCTTGAATTCGAGCAGGTCCTTCTTCCACGAGGACTCGCACGGCTTCTTTCCGGCATAGCCCGTGTCCCGCTTTGAGCGTGTCGGCCAAATGGATGCCCACGTCGTCTTCTTCGCTCATCGCCACCGCCACCCCGCCTTGTGCATGGATCGAACTGCTTTGAAGCGAATGTCCTTTTGTCAGCACCATGACACGTCCGGCGTGGCTCAACGCCAACGCTGCGCGCAAACCGGCGACACCACTCCCAATTACCAGGAAATCGGTCTGCACAGGAACACGAGATTGGCGAGACGGCATAGATTATTTCTTCCTGGGAGAACGTGCGGGGTCGATCGTGGCCTGTCGAGCTTTCATACCGAAGGGAACATCGCCCTGAACCCCCCGTAACAGTATCGACTGTGTGCCGACCCACTGCAATTTCGTATGGCCTCGCTGACGGAGACCCGGATCGTCCGCGTCTTTTCTCCATAGCCCTTGCCAATGCACGAACACATCAATATTGTCCCCATCAATCATAATGCGATCAATCGCGAAGTCCAGCGTGATGGCACGAAATGTCTCAAAATCGCTCTGGGCCTCTTCCCTCAGCTGCTCAAGCTGATGAAGTGGCATCATGAGCGAGGCCAGATCCGACGAATCTTTCTCCACATATGCTTGGCGAAGCGATTCCACCGCCCGATCGATACGGAGGTACCGTTCGTGATCTTCTGGATATTGAATCGTCTTGCCCCCGCACCCAAGGCCGATCAACAACATAGAACTGAGTAGGAGTAAGACGGGAAACTGTGGAAATTTGTATGGGGGCATGCTGAGGGCAGTATAGAAACGAGTATCAGGCAGGTCAAGCAGCCTGTGAACGGACCCTCACCACATCACATCGTAAGTCCCCAACCTGTTCGGCCATGGCCCACTCCGGCTCAACTTATTCCGTCGATGAGCTGTCAAGCCACAAATTAGACAAATCCGGGTTACGTGATCTCTACTGCCCCATATGTCCTCATGTCGGCAGCAGCCGTGTGCGCCACAGGTGCGCACGTGTCGACGTGACTGGGCGCTGCGGGAGCGCGATCTTGGGAGGAGACGTCACGCGCAACGGCCGCGCGACGATCGCCCGATACATGAGCGGCCAGTCTTTCTGGGTCATCTGCAGCATCCCCTCTCCCCGTTCATCAACCATGACCGAGATGGTGACTTCATACGCACAGAAGCGTGCGCACACCCGGCTGCTCGCATCGTCAATGTAGTCCATCAACACCCCATAAGAGGCCCCGGCCCTCCAACCAGTCATGGTGTGAGCCATGCAGTTGGAGCAGCTCCCCCACATGAGCCCTCCGCTCCTGCTACGTCCGGTGCAGGCGCTCCGCCGTGTGGCATGATCGATCCCTCGCTCTCGCAGCCACCGCTGCAGGGTCTCATCCTTGATCGAGATCCCGTGACACTCAGCCAGCTTCTCGGCTGCCAGCGTTGGTTCAAAGTCCCCATATCTTCTACGCATAGAGACGGAGCATCGTCGCCTTGATCTATGTCAGATTTTCTCCATCGTAGGGATAATCACATGCACCCGCGAGTTACTTCACGCTCATGATGACCCTGTCCTCTTTGCCCATCCTCCCATCCGTCTGAAAACCAGCAGTCTAGCAACGAAGAGAACATTCCCACTGTGCCAAAGACGGATATTCTCATCGTGGAATCATATATTCCGTCGATGCGCTTGCAATTTTCCGCTGGAAATTCTACACTCCGCCTCTTGCAGGGGAGATAACGCATGTCCAGTGTGCTGAAAAAACGCCGTAAAAAGATGCGCAAGCACAAGTACAAGAAGCTGCGCCGGCGTCAAAAGTTTGAACGTCGTAAAAGCTAGGCTCACCCGAGAAGGGGGAGGAGGGGTCCGTGCCCGAAGGCAAAAAGGTTCGCATCCGCGTCCGGACTGTGAACTGTGTCTACGTTGGCGAATTTCTCATTCCTCCCATGCGGAATCGTGTGTCCGATGCGATCAACGAAGAGCAACGTCTCTTTATCAGCCTCACCGACGTGCTGATCAATGAGAAGGATCGCTCGGGATTCGTAGCCATTAACAAGAACCTGATCGAGTCCATCACAGAACTGTAGCTCTTGCCTACCCCTCAGGCTTGCGTCCCACCCTGCTATTCTTTCTCGGTTTTCCGCTGCCACCTCCTAGAACAGTATGTTGAAACAGTCCGCCACCAGCCACAGTCCGTGGCGCATGAAGCGCAAGACATGCGAGAAAGGCGCGACGTGGACAGATTGGATTTCCGTCTCCTCTCGCCAGTCTCACTCGACTCTGCCGTGGGACCGTTCTCCTGTTATGGCACTCGTGTAGCTCATCGAAGTCCTTGCGGGCCAATATAATAGTTTTTCTGCAGTCTGCTAAGATCGCCCCTTATCATGTCCACATTCTCGCGATTTCTCCCATTCCTGAAGCCCTACCTGTCCCGCATGGTGCTGGCAGGGCTGCTGGTCATGGGTGTCGCCGCCATCAATCTGGCCCTGCTGCGGTTGGCCGGCACCCTGTGGGACATCATCACCGTGCAGCACGACCAGTCCAAAATGACGGACATGATCACCGTCTTTCTCGGGCTCGTCATTCTTCAGGGGTTCTGTTCGATGGGCCATAGCTATCTGACTGCATGGATTTCTCAGCGCATCATTGCCGATTTCCGCCGACATCTCTTTGCGCATCTGCATACCTTATCGGTGAGCTTCTTTGCCCGCCGTCGAACCGGCGAACTTCTTTCACGGCTCATGAACGACGTGACGGTCATCCAGTCTGTCGTCACCGAAACGCCAATCGACAGTGCGAAACAGCTCGTGACCTTCATCGGAGGGATCACGTTCTTGCTGA
>JBDTPK010000164.1:0-6309 GCA_039932735.1 Nitrospirota bacterium | reverse complement strand
GGCTGGAATTGAGAACATTCTCGTCGTGACGACGACCTCTCGCTCCTGAACCTAGTCGCCGCAGTTCTTGAGAGTGCCGACGAAAAGACTTGTCGACGCGGTCAATATAGTTCTTCACGCGCCCGACACGCCACAGGGCGGTCATGCGTTTGATACAACGCGGAGACTCGGGTAAGTCAGGATAGCGTGTCCTCCTTGGGACGTTTTTGACGTCCTTTTGACGGCATTTCCCTTACAGTGAAGTTGTGAAACCAACGCAACAGCTTCATGACCTCGGTCAGAGCCTTTGGCTTGACAACATCACGCGCGGTCTCCTGACGAGCGGGACGCTGCGCCGTTACATCGAAGATTTATCGGTCACAGGGTTGACGTCGAATCCATCCATCTTCGATCTGGCTGTCAAGAACTCAAAGTTCTACGACGATGCCATCCGTAAGAAGAGCGGCGAAGGCAAGTCGGGGGAAGCACTTTTCTTCGAGCTCGCGATTGAAGATCTGACACAGGCAGCCGATCTCTTTCATCCGATCTATGACGCTACCGGGGGTGCGGACGGCTGGGTATCTCTGGAAGTATCGCCGTTACTGGCCGACGATGCAGCCGGCACCGTGAAAGCCGCCGCCCTGCTCCGTGCTCAGGCACACCGACACAATCTCTTTATCAAGATCCCCGGAACCCGCGAAGGCCTTACCGCAATCGAGGAGAGCATTTTCGCGGGCGTGCCTGTGAACGTGACGCTTCTGTTTTCAAGCGCCCATTATATCGCCGCGGCCGAAGCGTACTTGCGCGGCATCGAGCGACGAATTGCCGCCGGGCTCGATCCGAAGGTGCGCTCGGTAGCATCCATGTTCATCAGCCGCTGGGACAAGGCGACGATGGGGAAAGTGCCGAATGAACTGAAAGATCGTCTGGGAATTGCAATCGCGAAGCGTACGTACAAAGCCTACCGAGAGTTGCTCGCTTCGGAACGATGGCTAAAGGCTGCAGGTGCCGGGGCTGAGCCGCAGCGCCTCCTTTGGGCAAGTACCGGCACGAAAGACCCCGCGGCATCCGATGTCCTCTACGTCAAGGCGCTCGCCGCTCCGGATACGATCAACACAATTCCTGAAAAGACACTCCTTGCATTCTTCGATCACGGATCGCTGGGCGATGTCCTGCCAGTTGATGGAGGCGATGCCGAGGTAGTTATCACCGACTTCTCTGAGGCCGGTATTGACGACGAAAAGCTCGCCGCCGATCTGCAGCAGGAAGGCGCCGAATCTTTTGTCGCATCGTGGAAAGATCTTCTCGCTTGCATCGAAACGAAAGCGGCCGCGCTAAAAGCTGCTTAGTGCCAGATTCACGCATACAAATTTACGAAAGACGCCCACAACAAGCCCGGGCAGATAGGGAGGCTTTGAATGTCCACCCGCCACAAAAACGGATCAAAAACCGAGCAGCACCAGAGAGCCGTTGAGCTAGACGACCGAACAGCTCATGCGCATCGTTCCGCAGCGGAGAGGCGCGATAAACAGGATCACTTAACGGGGCACGAGCGGTCCCAGCAAGCACTGGAGCATTCTCATCAGGCTCACGTGCAAACCGGAAAGGCACATCTTGGCGGGGCCCTCCAGCATGACGACGCCGTACTCGGATATGAGGAGACCGCGACCCTCGCACATACACTTTGGCAAGCGAGAGGGTGTCCGGATGGCTCGCCGAATGAAGACTGGTTTCAGGCCTCCGAGATGCTCCGATCTGATCTCAAGGAATAGTGTAGCTGCGTTAACAGAACGACTTGGTCGAGAATGCCATGGGAGGCAATTAGTGCTTACAAATGCAAAGTATATAAAAGGTCTGGTGATCCGAGCCACCGACGGCGAGCTTGGAACGGTGGATCAACTCTACTTCGACGATGAGACATGGGCCATTCGGTACCTTACAGTAGATACGGGCGGCTGGCTTGGCGGCAAGCATGTGCTGATCTCGCCTTTCGCCGTGGTTCGCACCGACTGGCCGGCCCGACGGCTGGATGTGGCGCTTACCAGAAAGCAGGTTGAGAAGAGCCCCGACATCGATACGCAGCGGCCCGTCTCGCGGCAGCAGGAGACTGAATACCTCGGATACTACGGATATCCCATGTATTGGGGCGGACCCTATTTGTGGGGCTCAAGTGCGACCCCCGGCTTAGGTGTACCAATAGCGACTTCAGGGGAAGGGGCGCCGAGTAGTGTCCCGAAAGAGTCGCTCGACTCGCATCTTCGCAGCAATGAAGCTGTCACTGGCTATCACATCGAGGCGACCGACGGCGAAGTCGGCCATGTGGAGGGGTTCGTCGTGGACGAGGAGACATGGACTATTCGTTACATCGAGGTGGCGACTCGGAATTGGTGGCCAGGCAAGAAGGTCCTGGTTTCACCCGAATGGATTGAACGCGTCAGCTGGACCGATTCCAAAGTCCACGTTGCCGTCACTCGCGAGGCTATAAAAGACGCTCCCACGTATGTCGAATCCATGCCAATCACGCGGGAATATGAAAACCGGCTCTACGTTGGTTACGGCCGGCCCCCCTATTGGCTCTCGGGAACCACAGGCAAAGCGGATGCTGGCGGAGTGGCGCTTGATTCGAGCACAAAGTGAAAGGCGCGGACGGGATGAATCTTGAGCATTTTCGAATGAAGCTTCTTGAAAAACAGCAAGAGTGTCAAACGGCCGTTGCTGCCTTCGAGACAGAGGCGCGTGTCGCAGGCAAACCCGAGGTCAGAGACTACACTGATGCCGCTACGGTTTCCGAGGGCGTGTCGGAAGCCCTCGAAGAAGGGAGCATCGTTTCGCAGACGTTGGAAGAAGTGCAGGACGCTTTGCGGCGCGTCGAAAATGGCGCCTATGGAAAATGTATTGTGTGCGGCCGTGCGATCGATCCCGTCCGGCTCGAAGCTGTCCCCTGGGCGGCCCGTTGCATAGAAGATCAGGAAGCGCAGGACAAGGCCACCCCGCAGTTGCACGCTGGAGAATCCCTCTGACAAAAGAATTGCACCGCGGCGGTTTTAGGGAAAAGAGTAAGAAATTGTGGAGATCGGCATGACAAATCTCCAATCGCTGCAGCCGATCGTTCCCCTCCGCAGCCGCCCAGCCTGGACTGCTCTGGAAGGACACTTTACAAAAATACGGAATTTAGATCTGAAGCAGCTTTTCGCCCAAGATCCGGAGCGCGGTATGCACTTCGCGCTGGAGGCACTGGATCTGTACTTCGACTACTCGAAGCACCGAATCACAGGCGAAACGCTCCATCTTCTCATCCGCCTCGCAGAAGAGTCCGGACTGCGCCAGCACATCGACGCAATGTTCGCGGGTGCCAAGATCAACGTCACTGAGCAGCGCGCCGTTCTGCATGTCGCGCTGAGGGCTCCAAAGGGCGAGCAAATCTTCCTCGATGGCAAAGATGTCGTTCCCGAAGTTCACGCGGTGCTCGACAAGATGGCGGCGTTTGCCGGCCGGGTTCGAAGCGGCAACTGGAAAGGCCATACGGGTAAGCGTATTCGTAATGTGATTAATATCGGTATCGGCGGTTCAGACCTTGGTCCCGTGATGGCTTACGAGGCCCTGAAGTATTACAGCCAGCGCGATCTTACGTTTCGCTTCGTCTCGAATGTGGATGGCACCGATTTTGTGGAGGCGACGCGCGATCTGAATGCTGAGGAGACCCTGTTCATCGTCTGCTCCAAAACGTTCACAACGCTGGAGACAATGACCAATGCGCACACGGCTCGCCAGTGGGCTCTCGATGCCTTGGAGGATGAGAAGGCCGTAGCGCGGCACTTCGTCGCCGTGTCGACCAACACCGCGAAGGTCGAGGAGTTCGGGATCGATACCGCCAACATGTTCAGCTTCTGGGACTGGGTTGGCGGCCGCTATTCAATGGACTCCGCGATCGGTCTGTCCACGATGATCGCGGTAGGCCCCGAACAGTTCCAAGCGATGCTTTCCGGCTTTCACGCGATGGATGAACACTTCCGCACCGCACCGTTCGAAAAGAATCTCCCGGTCCTGATGGGTTTGCTTGCGGTCTGGTACAGCGATTTCTTCGACGCTCAGACGGTAGCGGTGTTGCCGTACGAACAATACCTGAAACGATTCCCTGCATACCTGCAGCAACTGACCATGGAGAGCAACGGCAAACATGTCACGCTCCGGGGAGATCGGGTCGACTACCAGACGGGACCCATCTACTGGGGCGAGCCGGGCACCAATGGGCAGCACTCATTTTACCAGCTCATCCATCAGGGCACCAAGCTCATCCCGTGCGATTTTATCGGGTTTGTGCATCCTCTGAATCCGCTGGGCAAACAACACGATCTGTTGTTGGCCAACGTATTTGCGCAGGCTGAGGCGCTCGCTTTCGGCCGCACGCCGGAAGAAGTACGGTCCGCAGGAACACCCGAATGGCTTGTGCCGCACCGTACCTTTGAGGGGAATCGTCCGTCCACCACAATCCTCGCCGAACGTCTAACGCCGGAAACTCTCGGCAAACTGATTGCGCTCTACGAGCACAGCGTCTTTACTCAGGGCACCGTCTGGAAAATTGATTCTTTCGACCAGTGGGGCGTGGAGCTGGGCAAGGTCCTTGCCGAGAAAATAATCCCGGAACTCGCCGCTGGCGATGACGTGCCACTCGATCACGACAGTTCGACCAGTACGCTCATTCAGCGCTACCGCAGGCTAAAACAGAGGACAAAATAGTTATGGAACTGGGCATGATCGGATTGGGCCGCATGGGAACAAACATGGTGCGGCGCCTGATGAAGGCTGACCACCGGTGCGTTGTTTACGACCTGCAGACGGAAGCGGTACAGACAATCGCCAAAGATGGAGCGGTCGGCGCAGCGTCGCTCAAGGATCTGGTGAGTCAGCTCAAGCCACAGCGAACGGTTTGGATGATGGTGCCCGCCGCGGTAGTTGAACCGACGTTGCAAATCCTCGTCCCGCTCCTCGATCGCGATGACGTGATTATTGACGGCGGAAATTCTTATTACCTCGATGATCTGCGCCGGTCGGGAGAACTGAAGCCGAAAGGTATCCATTACGTGGATGTCGGGACCAGCGGAGGAGTCTGGGGGGCTGAGCGGGGCTACTGCCTGATGATCGGCGGCGACGAAACGGTGGTTCGCCGGATCGACCCCATCTTCGCCGCTCTGGCCCCGAACATCAACGAGGCGCCGCGAACCCCCGGCCGGGAGAAAGTGGGCGGCACCGCTGAAAACGGATACCTCCACTGTGGCCCTAGCGGCGCCGGTCACTTTGTCAAAATGGTCCACAACGGCATTGAGTACGGCATCATGGCCTCGTACGCCGAGGGGCTGAACATTCTTCGCCATGCCAACATCGGCAAGCAGCAGCGGACTTCAGATGCGGAAACCGCACCGCTTCGACATCCGGAGCACTATCCGTACGACCTCAACCTGGCGGATATCACAGAAGTCTGGCGGCGTGGCAGTGTCATAGCGTCGTGGCTTCTTGACCTCGCCGCCACCTCGCTCCTTGACAGCCCGGACCTGGCAAAATTCGCCGGACGGGTATCGGACTCAGGCGAAGGACGCTGGACAATAGCCGCGGCCATCGACGAATCGGTCCCGGCACCGGTCCTCACCACTGCGCTGTACGAACGCTTCAGTTCGCGAGGCGAGGGGGACTTCGCCAACAAGGTTCTGTCCGCGCTTCGTTATGAATTCGGTGGGCACCATGAAAAACCTGCCGTATCTCCTGGTCAAACCACGAAGGCCGATTGATGGCGACCTCTCATTCGGACGCGCTGGTGATCTTCGGTGTCACGGGAGACCTCGCTCACAAGATGATTTTCCCGGCACTCTACGCGATGGTGAAACGGGGCACGTTAACGGTCCCCGTAATCGGCGTTGCCCTTCCGAAGTGGAGCCCGGATCGCCTGCACAAGCGCGTGACTGACAGTATCAAGCACTCAGGCGGAATTGATAATAAGCGCGCGTTCAACCATCTGCTGTCTTTGCTGAGCTATGTAAGCGGAGACTATAAGGACCCGGCCACGTTCAGTGCGTTGAAGGCGGCTCTCGGCAAAGCTCGCCGCCCGGCGCATTACCTCGCGATTCCGCCCTCTCTCTTTGAAAGCGTAATCCAGGGACTTGGATCTGCGGACCTGGCCAGGCACGCGCGTGTCATTGTCGAGAAGCCTTTCGGACGCGATCTTGCCTCCGCGCGGGAACTCAACAAGGTCGCGCAGTCGGTGTTCCCGGAAGATTCCATATTCCGCATCGATCACTTTCTCGGCAAAGAAGCGATCATGAACATCCTCTACTTCCG
>JBDTPK010000163.1:0-6355 GCA_039932735.1 Nitrospirota bacterium | reverse complement strand
ACCGTCAACTTTCTTCACCCGCCAAACCCTGGCAACTACTGCACCCGCCTGCCCTGAGTCTGCCAAGACAGTCTCTTCGCCCAGGGCCGCGCCTCATCCCAGACAAGGCCGCAGGGAGACATGCGACTGAGAACGAAGTTGGGTCCCGTTTTCAGCATCCGTCAACCGTCAGCACGATTTTACCGAAGAACTTGCGGCTTAGCATCTGTTCTTGAGCCGCACGCGCCTCTTGTAACGGATAGCTTCGGTCGATCACCGAGATCAGCCGACCCTGCCCCATCAGCTCCGCCGCCTTTACCAATTCTGCGCGCGTCCCCATGTAGGATCCCTTGATCGTGAGCTGTCGAGAAAAGACATACCGGAGATTCAATGTCACATCACCCCCGGTCGTTGCACCACACGTCACCAAACGTCCACCTTTCCCCAATGAATGGAGACAGGTGTCCCACACCTCCGGACCGATATGTTCGATCACGACATCCACACCGCGCCCATCGGTCAACAGCTTCACACGCTCAGCCACCTTCTCCTTCGTGTGGTTGATGACCGCATCGGCCCCCAGAATCACGGCTTTGGGAATCTTGTCGTCAGACCCGACAGTCGTCATAACGCGGGCTCCGGCGAGCTTCGCCATTTGGATTGCCATCATCCCGACTCCACTCCCCGCGCCCATAATCAGCACCGTCTCTCCATGTTGGAGTCCGGCCAGGGCAAACAGCATGTGCGATGCGGTGACCGACACGAGCGGAAAAGCTGCCGCCTGCTCAAACGAAATATTTCCTGGAATCGGCAGCACATTGCGGAACGGCACTTTCACATACTCCGCATAGCCACCGTGAGTCATGGCGCCGACCAGTCCATATGAGCGGCACATATTATCTCGGCCTGCCAGACACTGCTCGCATCTCCAACAGCTGATCCCCGGCGACACGAAGACACGCTGTCCCACCGTGATGCTAACGACCTGCGCACCGATTTGCGCCACAATCCCCGCCACATCCGATCCAGGGACATGCGGCAATGGAATCGGATAGGCAGGATTCCCCTCCCTCACCCAGATGTCCAGATGATTCAACGCACAGGCCTTAACACGAACCAACACCTCATCCGAACCGATCGTCGGCGTGGGCAGATCCTCATACGAGAGGTTGACCGGCCCGCCATGCGCTCGAAAGAGTACAGCTTTCATCTCATTCCCTTTCTAAAAGGAAGCTGGAAACAGGCTCAGAGCTCGCTTTCCCGAGCAGGATGTTCAAAAAGTCCTTCCAGCAAGGCCGCAGCGAGCGAAGGCCCGAGGCGTACCCTTGCGGTACGTTGAGGGTCTGAACGATGCGAGAACGCCGCTGGAGGGCTTTTTCAACATCCTGCTAGAAGGTTAACGTCCCTTCGACCACCATCACGCACTGCCCTCCCACCTTGACCGTCTGGATGATATCGTCGTCAGACTCGACCCGCACGAGAATTTGCGACGGACGCTCGATCTCATAGCCCTGTTCGACCACCACTTCTGTCGTCGGGGCCACATCCACCACGCCGTTCTGCACCAGATAGGCTCCCAACGCACCACTCGCGCTGCCGGTCGCAGGATCTTCAAGAATCCCGATCGAGGGAGCGAACATACGTGCATGCACTGTTGCAGAAGGTTCGACCGTCACCGTCGTGAAGGCCATGATCCCGTTCGCGCCAAAACGACTGCAGACGTCGATGATGGCAGAGGCGTCAGGACGAATCGAGCGGACGGCCGTCAGCGTGCGCAACGGCACGATCAAGACCGGCAGCCCGGTGGACACCACTTCAATCGGCCACTTCATGTCGGTGATCGCATACTTTGGCAATCCCAACGCGCCAGAGATCTTATACACATCCTCCATCGCGTCCACCGGCCCCAGGAACTCCGGCTTGGGTTGCGTCATCACCACACGGGTGAGCTCCCCCTCTTGTGCATGGAGTTCGACGGGAAAGAGGCCGATGTTGCACTCCTGCATGACGCGAGTGATCCCATCGGTAGCAGCAATCAACCCGAGCTGGGCCAACACATAAAATGTTCCCAGCACCGGATGGCCGGCAAACGGAATCTCCTGTGTCGGGGTAAAAATTCTGAGGCGAATGACCGCCGCCTGGTCCGTCGGAGGCAGTACGAACACGGTCTCGGAGAGGTTCATCTCACGGGCAATCTGTTGCAGTTGATGGTCAGAAAGACCGTGCGCGTCGGGAAATACTGCGACCGGGTTACCGCCAAACGGCTGCCCAGTGAATACATCGGCTTGATAAAATTTCAGGGTCTGCCGGTCAGACATTCATGCCTTTCGATGTGTAGCAAGATATCCGAACGAGCCTAGAGCACGCTGGCATGCCTTTCTCGCATGCTGTACGCTGATTGACAGGTGTCCATGCGCTTTGCCAGACTCACCTCATGGCCCATGTGACCCAAGAAGATGTGAACCACGCACTGGAAGTACTGGGATTGAGCCTCCCCGTCTCTCCAGAAACCCTCGATCGAACCAAGCGAGTACTGCTGTATACCTGGAACCCAGCCCGCTACTCGAATCTGACCAACAACCCCAAGAAATACATGCAAGCCTACAAGAAGGCTGAAGAGATGACCGCCCTCATTGAAGCGGCCCACGCGCTACTCTCAGCCGTGCTCGTTCCCGACGAATTGTCGAGCGATCAGCATCCCTCATAAACATGTATCTCGTAACGCACCGGCATCGAAGCCTCTAATCCTCACGACGATTTGCAGATCCACCGCCTTCAAAGTGGGATGGCGAGGTTTGTCCCAACTGCGCACGTCGAACGAGGTCCTTCTGAGGACGCGCGTTCTGCGAGCAAGGGGACAGGCTTCGCTGTCCCACTGCACCATTTTCATCATCCGGCTATCCCATTCCGTGCGAGACAACCCGGCTCATCCCCTCTGCCCCATCTTCGCTCCCATTCTTCGCGACCGGCCAGGTGATCAGCCCTGACACGCCCTGCGCGGATCCGACGGCCTGCGTCTGCTGCGCGTAGATCTGCGGCAACTTGTTCGTCCCGAACTTCGAGATATAGAGGAAGACATGTTCGCGCGAGTTCACGCGCACAGCCCAAGGGTGAAAATCGTTTTTGTAGAATTCTTCGCACATCTGCATCGCGTCCATGCACGAGAGGGTACTCGGATCGTTCAACGTGTAGTAATAGTCTAGCGGCAGATCGTACTCCTCTTGTTTGTGGATCGTAATGCCAAACTTCTCAGGATTGCGCACCATCGGCGTATGGCGATAGGCCACGAAGTAGAACAGCTCCATCGAGTGAATCACCGGCTGGTTCTCGATGACGAACTGGCGGGTTTCCAACGCTTCATCGAGCGTTTCGCCGGGGAATCCATAGAAGGCCATCACATGGTTCCAAATCCCCGACTTCGCCGCCATATGGAGGTTGCGTTGTATCACACTCTTCTTGGCATGCTTATCCATGAGGTTCAACACTCGCTCGCTCGCCGACTCCATCCCATAATAGAGAGTGCAACAGCCGGCCTTCGCCGCGAGATCCCAGGTCTCCTGGTCTTGGAGCGTTTCTTCAAACCGGATCAACGTCGTCCACTTGATCCCGACATTTTGATCAACCAGCAGCTGCGACACCTTTTTGAACAGCGCCGGCGGATAGGATTCGTCTGAAAAGAGGAAATGGCGGCACTGATACTTGTCCCGCAGCGCCTTAATCTGTTCGACTACCTGCTGCACCGGCACACCCCGATACTGGTCGAAGTAGCCCTGGCCATGGTCGCAGAACGTGCAGCGGCCCCAATAGCAGCCGCGAGTGGCCAGGTAGGGAATGATCAGCTCCGGTACGAAGTAGCGGTCCAACGGCAGCCCATCGAAATCCGGCAAGGGAAGCGCGGTCGTCTTTTCGGTGTAGACTTCGGAGTTCCGGCGAATGCCTGAGGCATCGCGATAGATCAAGTTGGGCACGGACGTGATGGCCCGTTCGCCGTTCAAGGCCTCGATGAGCCAGAGCAGAGCATGCTCGCCTTCGTAGAGGATCGCCGAGTCGAACACGTCCGTGAAGAACTGCTCGTGCTTCGCAAGGTCTTCCTGTAACCGCGTGATGACGTTACCGCCCACCACCACATGAATATGCGGGAAGGTCTCTTTGATCATTTTGCAAAAGGTCAGGCCCGCAAGCAGCTGCATCTGCGTGCCAATCGAGAGCCCGACGACATCCGGCTGTTCCTTCGCCACAGCCGGCATGACCAGCTGATTGCAGAGGTCCCGATAGACGTTCACCTGCTCATCGTCCAAACAGGCCAGCACTTCCTTGGATACGCCGGGGCGATAGCCCAGATTGCTTTCCATTGGATAGAAGACCAGCGAGGCGGGATAGTAGGCGGTGGAAATGTAGGCCATCGTCTCGCGAAAGCAATTCAGCGCACCTTCGAGCTTGTCGGCCTGGTAGAAGCGCTCACCGCGTACGATCAGCTTGGCATCCTCGGCCCGCTCAGCCAGATCGAACACATCGACCGTATAGGCCTGCTCCACCACAAATTTCTGATCGACTTCCTGTTCCGTCAGGGTTCCGGCCTTCTCATTGTCTTGGAGCCGCTTGAGCTGCATGCCCAAGCGGGCTTTCACCCAGATCAAGAACTCCATGCTGAAGAAGTGATCCCACATCCCGATATTGATGTCACGCTGCACGACTTGATGCCCCGCTTCGCGAAGCACGGCAGTCAAAGAGGGCAAGGCCAGATAGGGAGCCGTCGGCACCCATTCAGGTGGAAAAAGCAGCATGACCTTGCTGGTCTTCCGTGCTCCTTCCACAGGAGGCAGTGCATTGATCTGAATGAGTTCTTTCATAAACCTCCCCTTCTACTTCCCTCATCCAGGATGTTCAAAAAGGCCAGACTTCTCACCGGCCCAACCCAGGCGGCTGGTTCACCCTCCCGCCCGGAGCCTGCCAAGACAGGCTTGTTGCCCAAGGACGGGCCGTTCCGTAGGCAAGGCCGCAGCAAGCGAGAGAGCGAGGCGTACGCAGCTAGGTACGTTGAGCCCTTGAGCGATGCGGGAACGACGCTGGAAGTCTTTTTCAACATCCTGCTCACATTTTCCCCGCTAGCGATGGCGCCACACCTTGTATCTTCGCCGCCTGATACTGCAGATCCGGCAATTTCTGCAAGCCAAACCGCGCGATGTAGAGGAAGATATATTCACGGATGAACAGACGCAGGTCCCAGCCGGGGTTGTGGTTTCGTTCAAACTGTTCGAACACACGCTCTGCCTCTTCGATGCTCATCCCGTTCTTGACCGTATAGTAATAGTCGAGGGCCAGATCCCATTCTGGGTTCTTATAGGCGGTGACACCCCACTTCTCAGGATTCTTCGCCACCGGGTTATGCCGTCCGAGATCGAAGGTGCCGAAGCCCAGTGAATGGACATGGTCTTTGTTCTGTTCCAGAAACTCCACAGACGACCAGGCCTCTTCCTTCGTTTCGCCGGGAAAACCGAAGAATCCCATGCAGTGGTTCCAGATGCCCGCCTTCGCCGTGTACTCCAAGTGCTTCGTCATGATCTCCGTCGTCGTCGCCTTGTCCATTAGCTTCAGTACCCGCTCGTTCCCCGACTCATAGCCGAAGTGGAGATACTTGCAGCCCGAGTCCTTCGCATCCTGCCAGACTTGATCTTCCAGCAGACTCTTCTCAAACCGCATGTGCGTCGTCCAGGTAATGCCCATCTGGCTGTCGATCAAGCCACGCGCCAACTTGCGGAACAGCGCCGGCGGGTACGACTCGTCGGTGAAATGGAAATGCTGCGCCCCGTACTTGTCACGGAGATAGGTGATGTCGGCCAGAATGTCCTGAATCTTCTTCGTCCGATAGCCGGCCGTATAGCCCTCGCCATGGTCGCAGAATTCGCAACGGCCCCAGTAGCATCCTCTGGTGGCCAGATAGGGCAGAATCTTCGTCGGGACAAAATATTTATCCAGCAACAGGCCATCGAAATCCGGCGGCGGCAGCGTGGCCATGTCTTCTGCATAGCTCGTCGCCGAGGTATGGACCCCGCTCTCATCCTTATAGATCGTATTGGGCACATCAGCCAGACTCCGCTTCGCCCCCACCGCCGCCACCAACTGCACAAATGCCGTCTCCCCTTCATAGACCACAGCGCTGTCGAAGTATTGGAACAGCGGCGACTCCGGTAGCACATCGCGCAAGCGTGTGACCGTGTTCCCGCCGATCGTGACATGAATGTGAGGGAACTGCTGCTTGATGAGCGCACAGAAGGTCATGGATGAAAACATCTGCTGCTGCAAGACAATCGAGATGCCGATCACGTCCGGCTGCTCCTGCTCAATCACCGGCTTCACCAGATGCTCGAACACATCC
>JBDTPK010000162.1:0-6425 GCA_039932735.1 Nitrospirota bacterium | reverse complement strand
CGTCGAAGGACCACATGTACCGGGTCATCTGGCCCGTGAGATGGAGTTCAATCTCACGCCCAGGCTCCCGCTGGTCTGGGTAGGGAACAAGACTTTTCAAGTCAGTGTAGAGCAGCACTCGCCGATCGCTGCCTTCCAGTCCTCTCCCTGGCTCTCCCATTCGGTTCTTCGAATACTCGGCCACCGTTTGATTGCCCGGTCCGTGGTGGTCGGGACCATGCTTGACGGGCTCAGCCCCTGGTATCGTGGAGCTGCCGTGGTCGTCCGTGACCGCGGCGTGCATGATGTGCAGGCTTTGCAGAGGCTGGACGTCAAGACCATCCTCGCTGTGCAGATTGTCCTTAGACGGTTTCATCTTCGGCATGCCGCCGGGCTGGCTCATGCCCTCCATCTCCATGCCTTCCATGCTCATGCCCATGTCTGCCATCTTGCGGAGGGGTCTGGGTCGACGTTCAGGGATTTCCGCGCTCATGCCCTGGTGCGGCGCGAGCGTGCCCCGCGCATAGCCGCTGCGGTCCATGGTCTCGGCAAAGATGGTATAGGCGTGACCCTCGGCAAGTTCGACAATGACATCGTAGGTCTCCGCCGGTCCCATGCGGAACTCATCCACGACGACAGGTTGAATATTCTGCCCATCGACCTGCACCACCGTCATGGTGAGGCCGGGAATCCGCACGTCATAGAAGGTCATGGCTCCGGCATTGATGAAACGCAACCGCACCCGCTCCCCAGGCCGAAATAGCCCGGTCCAGTTACCGGATGGAGAAAGACCATTCATCAAATAGGTAAAGGTGTAGCCGGTGACGTCCGCGAAGTCGGTGGGGTCCATCCGCATTTGGTCCCACATCAAGTAGTTCTGCAACGCAGGCCAGAAGCCCAGGCGCCTCACATCGGTCAAGAACTCGCCGGCGGTGCGTTTCTGGAAATTATAATAGCCTCCTTGCTTCTTGAGATTGGCGAGCAGCGTTTCTGGTGATTCAAAGCTCCAATCCGAAAGCATCACCACATAGTCACGCTCAGAGCGAAAGGGTTCCGGCTCGATTGGGTCGATGATCATCGGGCCGTAGATGCCCGATTGCTCCTGTAAGCCTGAGTGGCTGTGGTACCAATAGGTGCCACTCTGACGGATGAGAAACTGGTAGGTAAAGGTGGTGCCCGGCTCGATGCCGGCGAAGCTGACTCCAGGCACGCCGTCCATGGCGGGCGGAAGGAGCAATCCATGCCAGTGAATCGACGTGCTTTCTTCCAGGCGGTTTGTGACGCGCAACGTCGCCTGCTGACCTTCTGTCAGACGAATGACGGGGCCGGGGATCGTCCCATTGATCGTCATGGCGGTTCCAGTGTGCCCGTCAAGGCGGAACAGCTGCTCGCCGATCGTCAGATCAATGACATGTCCGCTGAGCGCAGTCTGTGAACCGGCATCGGCGGCGCTCGTCGAGGCATAGGCAGGCACAAGTCGTTCCGCCGCCGCCAGCAGCCCCAACGCCGCCGCGCGCTTCAACAACACACGCTTCGAAATAGGGTCGGGATTCATGATGAGGAAGTGGAGACAGCAGGTGTACAGACAATACGACTGATTACGTGAAACGTCGATGAACTCGATCAGCAGTATACTCTCGGCTGTACCTCTTTGCGACCGCTCATCCTCACACAGCCATGTCGCATCTCATACGTGGCGCGATCGAACCCTGTGCACCGTTCCGCCCCATGAATCAATGACCTGGCATGATGATCACTGAAGGACGCTGGGCGGCGGCTCGCGTTTCCATCCACTGGTAGAGCACCGGCAGGACAATCAGCGTCAGGAGCGTCGAACTGACGAGTCCGCCGATCACGACCGTTGCCAGGGGGCGTTGCACTTCTGAACCGATCCCGCTCGCAAAGGCCAACGGCAGTAGTCCGAGCAGCGCCACGAGCGCGGTCATCAACACGGGACGCAACCGCAGAATACAGGCTGAGGTGATGGCGAGACGAAGAAGCATGTTCTCATCGCGAAGCTTGTTCATGTAGGAGACGAGCACGATTCCATTGAGCGCCGCCACACCGAACAGGGCGATGAACCCCACCGACGCGGGGACGCTCAGGTACTGCCCCGTCGCCCACAGAGCGACGATTCCTCCAATTAAGGAAAAGGGCAAGTTGGCGATAATCAGCCCGGCGTGCCGGAGCGAGTTAAAGGAAGAGAATAAGAGAAAGAAGATCAACCCGATCGTAATGGGGACGATCACCGCCAGTCTCGACATCGCACGCTGCATGTTTTCGAAGGCCCCGCCCCATTCAATGATGTAGCCCGTCGGGAGACGCAGATGTGCCGCGAGCTTTTGCTGTCCCTCCTCCACAACACTTTGAATATCGCGGCCGACCACATTGAGTCCGACGTAAATTCTTCGGCGCCCATGTTCTCGGCTGATTTGAGCCGGGCCCTCTCGCACGGTCACGGTGCCCAACTCGCTCAGGGGAATCAACGAGCCAGACATCGATTCGATCAACACATTCCCGATGGCTTCAGGGCTGTTTCTGGTCTGTTCAGGGAAACGGACCGCCACCGCAAACCTGCGTTCACCTTCCAATATGCGAGTGGCCGGCTTCCCCCCAATCGCCGTCTCAATGACCTGTTGGATATCCGACACGTTAATGCCGAACCGCGCAATCTTTCGACGATCGATGTCTATGGTCAGATACGATTGTCCGGCCTGCTGCTCGACTTTGATATCGCGCACTCCATCAATAGTGGCCAAGATCGCGGCAATCTCTCCGGCTTTTTCCGTCAATATCTCCAAATCGTCGCCGAAGAGCTTGACCGCAATCTCAGACTTGGTGCCGGAGATCAACTCATCGACCTTCTCTTGAATCGGTTGACTCATCAGCAGGGTAATCCCCGGGATCTGCGCCAACCGCTGACGCATCAGGTCAACCAACTCCTCCTTACTGTGAGCCGTGGTCCACTGGTCGCGCGGTTTCAGCGAGACGATCTGATCGCTCTCGTTCAACTCCATCGGTTCGAGCGCGATCTCCGATCGTCCGAGCTTGCTCACATTCGACAGAATTTCAGGGAACTCCCGCAAGGCCTTCTGGGTTTCCATCTCGATGCGTATCGAATTGTCGAGTGAGATATCGGGAAGGCGAAACACCTGCGGCGTCAAGGAGCCCTCTTCAAGGATCGGGATGAATTCTCCACCTAAGAACGGGACGAGCAGCAGGCTGCCGAGCAGCGGTCCGGCTGCTCCGAGCATGATAGATTTGGGATGACTTAACGCCCATTCCAATGTCGGAAGATAGACACGCTTGGCCCATCGAACCGGGAACGTATCTTCTTCGCTCCCGGCACGCAGAACCCACAAGCAGAGGAGAGGGGACAGCGTGAGGGAAACCACCAGCGAGACCAGCAACGCAATCATGATGGTATAGGCCATCGGCGCAAAGAGTTTTCCTTCCATCCCCTCCAAGCTAATCAACGGGAGAAACACGATGACGATAATGATGATCCCGAAGACCACTGGTCGGCTGACTTCTCGGGCGGCCTCGAGGATGAGCGCCGGTTTAGACACACCCCGATGACGGTGATCCGACAGAAGCCGGTAGATATTTTCCACCATGACGACAGAGCCGTCGACCAGCATGCCGATCGCGATTGCCAGGCCGCCCAGTGACATGAGGTTGGCCGAGAGTCCGAACTGGTTCATGATAATGAACGTCCCGAGAGGCGCGACGATCAAGGTGGCCACGACGATCAAGGCACTGCGCACGTTCCCTAAGAACAGGAACAACACGATCACAACGAAGGCGATCCCCTCCACCAGCGCTTTACTGACTGTTTTGAGCGCCGCATCGACCAACTCGCTGCGGTCGTAGAAGGGCACGATGTGGATCCCCGTCGGCAAGACGTGTGATTGCTCAAGATCCGCCACTCGTTGCTTGACGTGCTTCACCACGTCCAGCGCGTTCGCTCCCCGCAGCATCAGGACGACTCCCACTACGACTTCACGTTCCCCGTTCAGCACGGCCGCGCCATGGCGTACCGCATGGCCGATCGCGACCTCGGCCACATCACGGACGAACACCGGCGTCCCATGTTGTTCCTTGACGACAATATCTTGCAGATCCTCGATCGTCTTAATCATCCCGACACTGCGGACAATATATCGGTCGGCAGGACGCTCAAGAACCCCGCCCCCTGCATTGGCATTATTCATGCCGATTGCCTCATAGATTTGCGGAATGGTCAACTCGTACTTCCGCAGCTTGACGGGATCGACGATCACGTTATATTGCTTCACATAGCCGCCCAGCGAGTTCACATCGATCACACCGGGCAGCCCCTTCAGCAGCGGGCGAATCACCCAGTCCTGGAGGGTGCGTTCTTCGGTCATCTGTGCGGTCTTCCGAGCGAGATCTCCTTTGGCAGAAGCCTCGCCGGGCCGGGCGAGATAGTACTGGTACACCTCGCCGAGACCGGTGGACACCGGCGCCATCTCCGGTTGCACCCCTTCAGGAAGTCCTTCCTTCGCGGAAATCATTCGCTCAAGCACGAGCTGCCGCGCGAAATAGATATCCACGTTGTCATGGAAGACGACGGTGATTTGCGACAGCCCGAACTTCGAGAGAGAACGAATTTCATCAAGCCCAGGCAGCCCAGTCAGGACAAGCTCGATCGGAAAAGTGACGAGCTTCTCCACTTCGACGGGAGAGAGGCCCGGTGCTTCGGTCAGAATCTGGACCTGCACATTGGTGACATCGGGGAATGCGTCGATGGGCATGACCCGCAGCGTATACAGGCCTCCGAGTATCAGCAGGCACGAAACCACGGCAACCAGAATCCGTTGGCGCAGGGCAAAACCGATTAGGGCATCAATCACTAATCGCCCCTTCCTGTTGCCTGGCCAACTCAGACTTGAGCATGTAGGCGCCGGCCACCACCACCTCTTCGCCTTCCGTCAATCCGTCCCCCACATGCACATGTTTGTCGTTTTGCCCGACAATGTGGACGACTCGTCGCCCGAACTCCTGTTCGTTCAGACGGACGAACACAATCGATTCCCCATGATCCTCAAGGACGGAGGATTTCGGAACGGTGATGGCATCAGGATCCGGCTTCGACACGACACGTACGGTGGCATACATCTCCGGTTTCAGTCGGCCATCCGGATTGGGCACCTTGACTCGTACCCGCATGGTCCGAGTGGCGGCTTCGAGCACATCCCCCACATAGGAGATCTCTCCGTGGAAGAACTCCTTCGGATAGGCCGAAACCTGTACCTCAACCGACCCCAAATCGTCGCTACGGGACTGAACGAACCCGATGTCCTTCTCCGGCACCTCAGCCAACACCCACACGGTCGAGAGATCGGCCACCGTAAACAGTTTATGGGTGGGGTCGACCAGCTCGCCTTTGGTGAGGTCGCGCACGATCACCCGGCCGGAAAAGGGCGCCACAATCGGAATCTGCGAGCGGATCGTTTGGGTCCGCTCCAGACTTCCGATCTCCTTGTCGTCCATGCCTAACAACCGGAGCCCTTCGCGAGCCTCCTGAGCCTCGGCGCGAATACTGATCATTTCTCCTTCGCGACGCTGCTCCTCCGCCTGTCCAATGACTTTCTCTTGGAAGAGAAACTTCGCCCGCTGGTAGGCCTGCTCCGCGACATGTCGTCGTGCCCGGGCCTTGAGGTACGCAGACTGGGCGAGTCCGAGATCGCTGCTATGGAGCACCGCTAACAGCTGATTAGCTTTGACCATCTGTCCCAAGTCGGCATGTACCTCAGCCACCCGCCCACGCACGAGAGTCGTAATATTCGCTAACGCGTTTTCGTTCGGCCGTACGACACCGGGAAAGGTGCGGTAGGTACGAAACTCCGTACGTCCGGCCGGCTCCACCGTCACGCCGGATTGGGTGAGTTGCTCCGGCGGGAGCCGAACGAGACCTGGCACGTTCACCGAATGGATCGGCCCACTCTGATCTGCTGAGGTCGGCGCACGGTCACAGCCCATGGGGGCCGCCAACAGCAGTATGCTCACAAAGATGCTGCACATCGCACTCAGACGGCTTCTCGGGCGCGCATGACGCTCATATCGACAGGTGGATCGTCCATGAAAAATAGTCATACTTCTCATCTGTTCGTTTCGAACCGTTAGAGTGGACCGCCCACCGCGCGCTCAAATCGCGTGAGCGCCAGAGAGAGTTCGAAGCGCACCTGGTTATAATCCACGGCAATCTGGCGTTTGACCCGTTGCGCGTCAAGGACATCGAGGAGGCTGGAGGCGCCCTGACGGAAGCTCAATTGGGCAATGCGAAGCGCTTCTTGCGCTTCCTTTAAGAGCCCTTCCTCGTAGACGAGGATCTGATCTTGTGCCGTTTCTGCCTCGCGAGCATGTTGGTTGATGGCACGGGCGAGTTCGTTCCTGGCTCGAATCAGCTCTGCCTCTTCTTT
>JBDTPK010000161.1:0-6443 GCA_039932735.1 Nitrospirota bacterium | reverse complement strand
CGGTCAAGGACATCACGGACGCGGTCATGTACCTGACCGACGCCGCGACGGTCACGGGTCACATCCTGTACGTCGATGGCGGCGCTCATTTCGGCCGTTGGTAATTAGTAACTTAACTGGAGCATTCGTCATGACCACACACTCAACAACTGCCGAGGACCGTCTCGCCAAGCTCGGCATTCATCTGCCGGATGCCCCAACGCCTTTTGGTGCATACGTGCCTGCCGTTCAGACGGGCGCCCTCCTGTTCCTGAGCGGGATGCTCGCCACCTCGGGCCACACGGCTACACAAGTTGGCGTCGTGGGCAAAGACCTTGACGTGAAGGCCGGCCGGAGAGCGGCGTACACGGCCGCACTCAATGTGCTTGCGCTCACGAAGAAGCAGTTAGGTTCGCTGAACCGCGTGAGCCACGTCGTGAGGCTCGGTGTGTACATCGCCGCCACGCCTGCATTCACTGAGCACCCGAAGGTCGCTGATGCGGCGTCGGAGTTGCTTCGAGATGTCTTCGGTGAAGAGACCATCTCTTCGCGCCTGATCTTTGGTGTCGCGAGCCTTCCGCTCGGTTCGCCGGTCGAACTGGAAGTGATCTTGGAAGTGCAGCCCTGATCCAACCGGCGACGAGGAATTCTTCTGAGGGTTAGTCACATGCTGCCACGGTTATTGTCCGTCAACCTTGGTAAACCCCGCGAGATTACGTGGCGTGGGAAGACTGTTTACACGTCCGTGTGGAAGGGGCCAGTGCAGGGACGGCGTCTGGTTGGGCGGCTCAACATCGATGGTGACGCACAAGGTGATCTAGCCGGCCACGGTGGAGAACACCGCGCTGTGTTTGTCTACCAGCTGAATTCCTATCACTATTGGCAGCGTGCACTGAAGCGAGGCGATTTCACATTCGGGCAATTCGGAGAGAACTTCACGGTGGAAGGTCTGGCCGACAGCGAGGTCTGCGTCGGGGATCGTTATCGCATCGGCGGCGCACTCTTCGAGGTTACGCAACCGCGTGTGACGTGTTATCGCGTTGGCATCCGAATGGATGAGCCCAGGATGGCGGCGTTGCTGGTCGCACATCACCGCCCGGGGTTCTATTTTCGCGTCCTGGAAGAGGGCGAGGTGGGCGCCGGCGATGAAATCGTCAAAGTTGCCGAGGGCCCTGAACGCCTCACGGTCGCCGCGGTCGACGCGCTACTCTATCTCCCCGCGCCCGCCAAAGAAGAACTTGAGCGGGCTTTGCGCATCCCGGCCCTGAGTCCGGGCTGGAAGGCTTCCTTTGAGGCTCTGTTGGGACAGATGACGCAGGCGGGTTCGCGCATAGGGAATGCCGGACTAGCGTCACCCGACCAGATGGTCACGGCTGCTCCAGGATTCCGGCCTCTCAGAGTGGCCAGAATGGATCGCGAGAGCAGCAGTGTGGTCTCTCTTCTGCTGGAGTCGGTTGACGGTCGTCCTCTGCCCGTCCCTCTGCCAGGGCAGTTCGTGGTGTTGCGACTCTGTCCTACACCCGATGCGCCTCCGGTTTTGCGCAGCTACTCGCTGTCCGATCTGCCGGACGCCGGTCATTACCGCATCACCATTAAGGAAGAGCCGCAGGGAATCGCCGGCACGTATCTGACCACGCAGCTTCGAGTAGGCGATGTCCTGGATGTCAGCGCGCCACGCGGTGCCTTCATCCTGCGGCGCGGCAATCTTCCTGTGGTGCTGTTGAGCGCCGGTGTCGGTGTGACCCCGGTGATGGCCATGCTTCATGCGCTTGTAGCACAGGTGTCGCCGCGCCCGGTCTGGTGGATCTATGGAGCGCGCAACCGCCGGGATCATCCCTTTGCCCGAGAAGCACGCGATTTGCTGGCCCAGCTGCCTCATGCCCGGAGCTACGTCCAGTACAGCCGGCCGGACTCGACCGACCGGCTGGGCGTCGACTTCGATGCGGCCGGCCGGCTGACCGTCACGGTCCTCGAAAATCTTGGCGCACCCCGCGAATCCGATTTTTATCTGTGCGGCCCTCCCGCCTTCCTTGAGGAATTCACCGCCGGACTCGGTGGTTGGGTCATAAACCGTGATCGCGTCCATACGGAGATTTTCGGTTCAGGCAAGTCTGTCACGCCAGGTGTGAAGAAAGCCCCGCGCCCGCTACCACACGTGCCTGAGGGGTTGCTCGGCGGAGGTTCAAGGATTTCATTTGCGCGCGCCGGCCTTACGGTCCCTTGGGATCCCAAGTTCCAGAGCCTGTTGGAGCTCGCCGAAACCTGCGACGTCCCGGTGCGCTGGTCTTGCCGGACCGGAGTGTGCCATACCTGCGAGTGCGGGCTGATTTCCGGGTCGGTGAAGTATGATCCCGATCCGCTCGAGCCTCCAGCGGCAGGGAACCTATTAATTTGCTGCTCGCGCCCCCAGGAAGACGTGGTCATCGACATCTAGAATCACGTGATTTCAGCTAGCCACATCTTTGTTGGAGAAAAAAATGAAAAACTTGGCAAAACTCTCGGGCACGAACATACCCATGAAGAATGGAGCAGAAATTCCTGCTCTTGGCTTCGGGACACTTTTCCAAAATATAGATGACACCGTACGCGCAACCAGGACGGCTTTGGAGATCGGCTTTCGTCAATTCGACTGCGCTGAGCGTTATCGCAACGAAGCGGCCGTCGGAGAGGCGTTTCAGGAGGTGCTCAGGAGAGGAGGCGTGAAGCGCGAAGAAATCTTCATCGGCACGAAGCTCTGGAACAACAACCACCGTCCGGAGCGCGTCAAGCCCGCTTTCGAAGCAAGTCTCAGGGCTCTTCGAGTCGATTATGTTGACCTTTATCTGATCCACACCCCGTTTGCTTTCCAGCCCGGCGTAGAACAGGACCCACAGGATGAGCGGGGCGAAGTCATCTACGATCATGGGGTGACGCTGCTGGACACGTGGGGCGCTCTGGAACAATTGGTAGAAGAAGGAAAATGCGGAGCCATCGGCCTTGCCGACATCAATCTCGAGCAGCTCAGGGAAGTTGATGGGTTAGCAAGAATCCGCCCTGCCGTCGTGCAGGTGGAATCCCATCCGTATCTTCCACAATGGGAGCTGCTAGAGTTCTGCAAACAATCGGGCATTGTCTTCATTGCGTTCGCGCCGCTAGGCCACTCTTTCGAACCGAAGCTGCTCGACGATCCAATCATAAAAAATGTAGCCGGCCGAGAGGGCATAAGCCCGGCTCAGGTCTGCATCGCATGGGGCGTGCAACGCGGCACCGTGATTCTGACGACGTCGACGAAAGTGAATCATCTGAGAGAGAGCTTTGAGGCTTCGTTTCTATCGGAAAGCGCGATAAATGAGATCAGCGCGATTCAAACGCGCTATCGATTCAACAGAGTCGTAGAGACCGGGGTTCCCGGCTTCATCCCCCGGGGAAGCTAATTTGCATCACGTTTCATGCTGGAATCCCGTTGGCCTCCTTGTGGTAGAGACCGCTCACAGCATGAGCCTTGATCCGGCAGCGGGCATCCAACCGGTGGAGGTTTTCACCATGCGAGCTGACATCGCTCCTGGCGCCACTTTCCCTGACGACGAGCTTTTCGATCACACCGGGAAACACCGGAAACTCTGCGAACCACTAGGTTAATACCCTATACGCCGCGACAGTCACGGGTGACATCCTGTACGTCGATGGCGGTTCTCATTTTGGCCGCTGGTGATTAATAAATGGAGCGTTCGTCATGACCACACACTCAACAACTGCCGAGGGCCGTCTCGCCACGCTCGGCATCACACTTCCGGCGCCGCCTAGGCCATTTGGCACCTATGTGGAAGCGGTGAAGTCGGGCAATCTGCTTTTTCTGACCGGGATGCTTCCCACGGAAGGCCACGGGGCGAAATTCGTTGGGCGCGTCGGCGCGGAACTCGATGTGGAAGCGGGGCGCAAGGCGGCTTACCTCGCGGCGCTCAACGTCCTTGCTGTTGCGAGACAACATTTGGGATCGCTCGACAAAGTGACGCGAATCGTCCGGCTCGGCGTGTCGGTAGCCACTTCGGGAGATGTCCGCGATCACCCCAGAGTCGCTGACGGTGCTTCGGAGTTGTTGCAGGTTGTCTTCGGAAAAGACAAGAACCCTTGCCGCTTGGTGTATGGCCTCGCAAGTCTTCCGCTCGGCACCCCGGTCGAACTGGAAGTGATCTTGGAAGTGCAGCCCTGATCCAACCGGCGACGAGGAATTCTTCTGAGGGTTAGTCACATGCTGCCACGGTTATTGTCCGTCAACCTTGGTAAACCCCGCGAGATTACGTGGCGTGGGAAGACTGTTTACACGTCCGTGTGGAAGGGGCCAGTGCAGGGACGGCGTCTGGTTGGGCGGCTCAACATCGATGGTGACGCACAAGGTGATCTAGCCGGCCACGGTGGAGAACACCGCGCTGTGTTTGTCTACCAGGAGGTGGACCGACACCAGAGTCTCGGAACGGGTATCAAGTACGCGAAGGAACAAGTCATGGGGGGCCTACTACGTGTTGTGCTCAGGACGATTTCGGCCTACGTGGACCACATCTTATTACAGGCCGTGATTGGTGACACGTTTGCCGCCAAGGTTACATGACATGTTCTCCCTGAGAATGACGTGGCTCGGTCTGGCCGCCCGGCTCATGTTGAAAATAAAGCCGCGAGCCCTCCCGCGTCGGAGGGTCATAACCAAGGAAGGAGTAACCCACATGCGTCATCTCATTGCACTCTTGTGCCGATTCTCCGTTTGTATGTTTAAGCGGAGCGTTCTTGTGGCTGGGATCGTCTTCTGTATGGTGTCCAGCGCGTCGGCTGAGGATATTGCCGTTACTGAACAAACCTTTGGTTGCATCCTCGACTGGCCAAAGGTCAGAAATACGTACTTTAAGCACTCTGATCCGGACAAGTTGAAAGAGGCAATGCGGATCTTCAGAGACCGAGTGCCGGACAAGCAGTATCCTGTTGGCACCATCCTCCAGCTCATTCCGTTTGAAGCCATGGTGAAGCATCCGAGTAAGAAGTTTCCCAACACGAATGGCTGGGAATTTTTCTTTCTGGATGTCTCCAAGGAAGGGACCAAGATCAAGGATCGAGGAGAGAGAGTGGTCAATCTTTCGCAAGGGGTCACGTGTCTAAGTTGTCATCAGCCAGCGGCGAAGTTTGATTTCGTCTGTGAAAAGGGACACGGCTGTGCTCCTATCCCATTCGATGATCAGAAGATCGCAGAGATTCAGAGGTCAGACCCCCGTTGTGCCAAGACGTAGGGGATGGGGTCTCAACCACAACTAGCACAGGACTATGGCTTATCGTGCGGACGGGTTGAACACGCCGCCCGTACGTACGGAAACCGACTGTCCGGCAACGTGCTCTCTTAGTCGAAGGAGTCTGCGATGGCCCAGCATATCTCGTATCGTACAGTGAACGTGGACGGCCTCTCTATCTTCTACCGCGAAGCCGGGCCGAAAGACGCACCGACCATTCTGCTGCTTCACGGACTTCCGTCGTCGTCGCGCATGTTCGAACCGCTGCTCACGCGGCTGGCAGGCCAGTTTCACATGGTCGCTCCCGACTATCCGGGCTTCGGGCACAGCGATGCGCCCACACCAAAGGAGTTCTCATACACCTTCGACAATCTCGCCAAGGTGATGGATCACTTCACCGAGGCGTTGAACATGACCCCGTACACCCTTTACATGCAAGACTACGGCGGACCGATCGGCTTTCGGATGGCGCTCGCTCACCCGGGTGGCGTCGAAGCCCTGATCGTTCAAGATGCCGTCGCCCACAATGAAGGTCTTGGCGCGAACTGGAAGACGAGGCGTGCGTTCTGGGCGGATCGCGCTTCACACGAGGCCGCGCTGCGGGTAAACTTGCTCTCTCTGGACACCACGCGAACGCGCCACGTCGGCAACGACCCGAACCCCGACAAGTACGATCCCGATCTCTGGACCGACGAATACGCGTTCCTAAATAAGCCAGGCGGGGCCGATATTCAAAGCGACCTCTTCTACGACTACCGTACGAACGTCGACGCCTACCCCACGTGGCAGGCTTGGATGCGCGAGAAGCAGCCTCGGCTTCTCGTCCTCTGGGGCAAATACGACCTGTCTTTCGAGCTGTCGGAACCGGAAGCCTATCGCCGCGACGTACCGAAGGCCGAACTTCACGTCCTCGACGCGGGTCATTTTGCGCTCGATACCGCAGCGGATCAGATTGCGCAGCTCGTCCGTGGCTTCATGACGTAGCGGCGGCGAACGCACCCGCCGCCACTGCGGAACGTTCATCATGCACATGCGGGCTTCCATGATCAGCCGGAAGACGAAGAAGGCGCGTTTGAGAATGTTGTCGGGTAAGCTCAACGTGATCTTCCTGATGACGGGTGGGGCGGCCAATCATCTCCACCTCATCGCGCGACCGATACCAAAGTATCGCCGATACCATCGTCCAATAGATTCGCCTTCACTCGTCTTCCCGTG
>JBDTPK010000160.1:0-6444 GCA_039932735.1 Nitrospirota bacterium | reverse complement strand
GCGCGAGGGACGGACCGCCGCGGCCAGAGCCCCAACATGACGCCGATTGACGAACGTCCCGCCGAGGTGGCCCCCCGCACGGTACCCGGTCACTGGGAAGGCGACCTCCTCAAGGGCGCCCGTACTGGGTCGGCGGGTGGGACTCTGGTGGAGCGGACCACACGCGTGGTCCTCCTGGCCAGGAGGGAGGGGACGGATGCGACGAGTGCCCGGCAGGGCTTCATCAAGACACTCCGGCCTGTGCCCGCCCTGCTGCGGGAAACGCTGACCGATGATCGAGGGAAAGAAATGGCCGAGCATGAGCGCCTGGCGGAGCGGCTGGCGATCCGGATGCTCTTTGCCGATCCCTTACACTCCGTGGCAACGCGGCACCCATGAGAACACGAACGAGCTGTAGCGCCAGTACTGGCCCAAGGGCACGGACTTCTCAGGCTACACGCAACGCGAGTTGAATGCCATCGCGTATCGCCTGAACACGCGCCCCAGGAAATGTCTCAACTTTGCGACGCCCCTGGAAGTCTACGCGTCCCTGCACCGTCATTCACCCGGTGCACGTGGAACTTGAGACCGCCCAGGGAAACCACAAGGACGTGCCGGCTGGAAATACTCGCCGGCACGGAGATATCACTCTACCTGAGGTGGCTGCCGGCTCCCATGAAGAGCAGCATGGGAATCGACAACAGGAAGTTGACGCGGGAAGCGAGAAGCGCGGTCCGACCCCACTGGGCCATTTCCGCCGGCGCAGGGGTCCCCTGGGCTGCTGCCTTGACCGCCGCAATAATTCTCCGTTGGTTTGGCCAAATAACCGCGTGAACGTTAGCCATCATGATGATGCCCAATAACCCGCCGATTCCCAACGCGATCGCGCCGGTTCCACCTCTTTGATACAGGTAGAGGTACAACACAATCCCCGCAAGCACCGTGACCGTCGCGCCATGGCGGAACCAGTTCAGGGCGGCGGGCATCAACTTGGGAATCACGATGTTCTTGGTGGGGCCATCCAGGCTCTTCAAGAACGCCGCATTGATCAGGTTGAAGAAATACAACAACCCGATCCAGACGATCCCAGCCAAGAAATGGGTCCAGCGTAATAGCAACCCGATCCAATCGGCATCACCAACCGCCGTGCCGGTCATGCCGAGATAGCCCATAATCAAGACCACCGAGAGCGCAAATCCTACGCCCATGGTCTGCATCGGACTCTCAAGAAATTTCATAGTATCTCCTCGGTCAGTGTACTGCTCAATCTATCGCTACGTTGCTGTCTGTACTGTAGGCTCGCTACTCTTGTCAAGCGAGGCGCCTATCCTCTTATCACGTTATGCCATTAATCGATCGACGGTCGCACAGAGCTCGCGCACCGCGCCGGCAGAAGTCGCCAATGCCGCTTGCTCTTCCACCGTCAACTCATATTCGACCACCTGCTCCCCCCCACCTCGGCCAAGTTTGACCGGCACACCGACGACGACATCTTGCAATCCATATTCGCCTTCGCAGAGTACCGCACAGGGCAACACCCGCTTCTGGTCCTTCACGATCGCCTCAATCATATCGAGCACCGAGGCCGACGGGGCATAGAATGCGCTCCCCGTTTTTAACAGGTCCACGATTTCGGCACCCCCCTCGCGTGTCCGCTTCACAACCGCCTTCAGCCGGTCCTTCGACATTAACTCCAAAACCGGCTTCCCCTTCACCGTCGTATACCGTGACAACGGCACCATGGTATCGCCATGCCCACCCAGTACCATCGCAGCCACATCAGAACCCGGCACACTCAATTCAGCGGCGATGAAGGCACGCATACGCGCGGAGTCGAGCACTCCCGCCATACCTAAAACCCGTGACTTCGGCAGTCCGCTCACCAGACGTGCCACATGGACCATGGCATCCAGCGGGTTGGTGACCAGAATCAAAATGACGTTGGGTGATCGCGACACCAGCTCCGAGACGACCGATTTCACGATCTTCGCATTCGTGGTCAACAACTCGTCACGGCTCATCCCAGGCTTACGGGGAATTCCTGACGTGATCACCGCCACCGACGAGCCGGCCGTTTCATCATAGCCGTTCGTACCCACCACTCGTGTACTATAACCACAGACCGGCCCGGCCTGTGTGATGTCAAGAGCCTTGCCTTGCGGAACGCCCTTGACGATATCGACCAGCACCACTTCGTACTCGTCCCTCTCAGCCAACCGTTGCGCCGTCGTGCCTCCGACATTCCCCGCGCCCACCACCGTGATTTTCGGTCTACCCATTATCGACTCCTCGTGAAGCGTAATATCCGCTTACGGCTCACCGTTCACCGTTCACGCATGTTCGTGTTCCGTCCAGCCTGCGACCTTAAAATTGATCGTGCAGACGAAATTGTCCCCGTCGTAGAAATTGACTTTAATCTTCTTCTTGCCATAGGTCTTTGCCAGAAAGGCATCCGGATCATCGACCAATTCCTGATACCCTCCGGCTGGGTATTCACCGAGGTCGTGAAAGACCACGATCATCCCCACTTTGACTTCTTGTAGAATCTTGGCCCAACAACGGGGATAGACCTCCCAAAACTTGGTCTCGATCATCTCCTTTGTCGGCTCCTGGCGATCCTCTCCCGGCTTGAAGGGTTGTGCAAACTTCGCCAGCCGGCGGACATAGGGGTATTGATGCCCCGTAAACAGTTTGTGCAACCAAGGAGGCACGGTTGGTCTTTCTGCTGAATTCGTCATCTTCTCTCGCACGTGAAAGGTGAAACGTAAAATGTAAAATGTTTGGTTCCAGATTGCTGCGTGACCATTCTGTCACTTCTCATTTCTTACCTTTCACGTTTTACGTCGTCAGCCGTTGATAGATCCGAGGCAATCGCATCGGCAACGCTTCGAGGTGATCGATCACCGAGAACTGCACGTCCCCGTACATTCTTCTGACATAGCCATCGGCCTCCCGATCAATCGTGATACAAAACGGATGCACTCCCCGCTGCCGCGCCTCTCGCAACGCAGCCTTGGTGTCTTCCAGCGAATACTCATCTTTATATCCGTCGTCGAGTGGACGTCCATCGCTGATGAGGATGAGCAGCCGCGTCTGCACCTCTCGCGCCAGCAATTTGGCAGTAGCATGACGAATGGCCGCTCCATCACGGTTTTGCTGCATCGGAGCCAGACCGCCCAATCGTTGTGCCGCCTTTCCACCCAACCCATCGTCAAAATCTTTAATCACCAGAAAATCCACGTGTCCACGACCCTGGCCTGAATAGCCGTAGAGTGCATAGTGGTCTCCGACTGCTTCAAGTGCTTCGCACAAGAGCACGAGTCCCTCTTTTTCCAGATCGATCACGCGACGGCCGCTCTCCAATTGGCGGCTGGTTGACCCACTCACGTCGACCAGAAACGCGGCGGCAACATCCCGCTCTTTTCTCACCCGTCTCACGTAGATCCGATCCGATAGGTCTACGCCTGCTGCCCGTTCTGCGCACATGCGCACTGCCGCATCCACATCGAGGTCATCGCCGTCAGTGTGCCCCGACACGCGCCGCAAGCCTGGCGGACGCAGACTTTCAAACAACCGCCGAAGGGCCGAGACCTTGCTCCCATGCGCGCTCAAAGTCGCGCCCACGATGTCCTCGCTTCCCTCCTCCGCAGCACGCTCGACGACGCGACACCAGTTGAGGCGATAGTCATCGATCCCCTGATCCCATTCAGGATAGCGCACCGTGCGATCGCCAAGTCCGGCATAATCAGACGGCGCCGGCTGTTCGACTTTCAAGGCCAAAAGTTCCTCCACATGAGAGGGCCACTGCCGTCCCCCGGCAAGCCGGTCGCTCTCGGTCTCCGTACGCGTTCCTGCTCGATTCCGTTGACCCTGCGCGGACGACTCTTGTGCTCCACCGGCCGTACTCGCCATTCGTTCGATGTCTTCTGATTGTTTCTGCTCGTCCGATGCCTGTTCGTCTCGATCATGCTGACGAATGAACTCGGGATTCATCGCCCCACGATAGACCCAGTTGGTGACAGGGCGGTACTCTTTACCTGTCGGTTCGGACGCTGATGGGCCCACACCCAGCTCCTCTGACGCATCATCGACCTGATCAGCCTGGATGATCGCCCCCTTCGTCGTCAACAACTCTTCGAGCCGCACATAGAGAGCATGGGCCAAACGCACAGCCTCTTCCGCCGTCGCAGTCGGAACCAGAATCGCCTGGCACATCGGCCAGAGGATGGCGATCTCGTCTGCAATGGCTTCGTGAATGGCGATAGAACGCGAGGCAGCGGTCGAGAGTTGGAGCAGTTGATCGACGACAAGTTCTTTGACCGTCAGCCCATGCGTCAGCGACCTGGTCGTGATGGCCTCCCGCGCGAATCGCTGGAGATCACGCTGGAGCCCCGGGTACTCTCGCTGCAGCAGGAACTCCACCCGCGCATCTTCCACCAGCATCCACAAGTCCTGGATCAGTCCCGGATGGGGATACAGGCGAAACAGCGCCCCCAGGCTGTCCGGGGCAATCTGTTTCACCAAGCTATATCTCTGGCGCAGGGCCATCACCAAGTCCGCAAGCGGCTCAAGGGTCAGCCGGTACGTTCCAAACTCCACGTGCCCCGCTTCGTGAGCCGCCATCACGAGATACAAACGCGTATTTTCCTCGGCCGTGGGGTAGTGACGGAGGAGTGCCGGCAGCGAAATGATGCGCCCGTCCTGGCTCACCATGGCCCGCGCGGACCCCTCATGGCTTATTGAATCAGGGAGTGCCTGAATCGTGAGGTCCGTTCCACAGAGCCCTTGCACGAAAAGTTTCACGGTACGGGCCACGTGCCGAAGTGGCACACCACTTAAGGCCGATTCCACCGACGTCAGCGCCTTCTGTGATTCCAGGGCAAAGTAGGCCCTGGCTCCTTCGACACTGTAGGACAGAACTTCCATCCCAGCAGTAAACCAGGCCTCGAAGCGAGCCATGGCCCCGGCAGACTCGCCGATCACGCTCACCAACTCAGGTGCGCGCCGCGAATAGGCCAGTGCCGTATCCGCATCACGCTCTGCCACCAAGGCCCCGTACTGCAATATTTTCAGTCGCCATCCTTCATTCGGCACAGTGCGCAACAGGCGTGGCGATTCCGATAACCAGGCAATGCCGGTTCTGGCATCGCATTCCGCCAGCAACGACCCAACCATGACAACCTTGGCTCTTACCGATTGGTCTTCAAGATCGCCGAGGATGAGCGGACTGGTACGAAGGAACTCGATGGTCCCGAAATAGTCCGTCTTGCCAAAACTATTCTGGGAAATCAGCTTCAACCCGAATGTCGCCCAGGCCCTGGCCTCCTGGATCGGCAACACGCGAGCGACTGCAGGAATTTGGCGGATGTACTCCAGGGCGACGACAAAATCGACCTTCGTCAGTTCAAACCCGATTTCTAACCAAGCTCCCAGCTGATCCGGCGAGATGACTGTCACCACGTCCGGTGCCACGCGGAGAAACTCCAGCGCGATATTCGCGTCCCGTTCGGCTAACTCCAGCGCCCTGTTCAACACCACCGATCGGACCAATGGCTGCTCGATCAGCTCCAAAATCAGCGGGCTCTCTTTGAAATACTTCAGCCCAATCGCACCGGAGGATTCGGCCAATGCAATCCCTAGATCCAGCCAGGCCACCGCATCGCTGAGCCGACCTCGCTGCTGCAAGTCGGGAAACGATTCAATCGCGGCACGAGCAACCTTCGGCGAGACCTCCGTCAATTCATCGAGCAACAGCAAGACGCCTTCCGCTTGATTCGGTATCGCAACAGTCTCGACGAGACGGGAGACCAAATACTGAGCCGTGGCCGGTCCCAACTCCTCCCCTAATTTGTCGATCAATTGCGTATGGGAATCCGACATCGCGATTCTCGATCCAATCCTGCGAAATAGACGTGAAAGAGTCGATTGTAAAGGACGCCCTAGCGCTTGTAAACTACGCTGTTGCGGCGCAGGTCTCTCTTCTGTCCCTCGCGCAGTGCCTTTTGCCAAAGGAGTTGCCATGGCCGAACCCAAGCAAGAGAGTCTCGATAAAATGCGGAAGTTTGTGAAGGGCTTTGCAGAGAAGAGCGGGACAACGATGCATCCCATGCCCGCCGTCACCGAAGCCGTGGTCAACGGCCTCGCGATGCACATCGACGAGCTGGGGAAACCCCTCTGTCCCTGCAACTTCTACAAGGATAAAGCCGCAGAGGCCAAACTCCGCCGCTGGATGTGCGCCTGCGACGAAATGCAGATCTACAAATACTGCCACTGCCTGTTATTTGTGCGAGAAGATGGCTTGCCGATCACGGAATATCTCCCGGAAGGCCACGAAGGCCGGGAGGTCTATGGCATCGTCACCGATCCATCCCCTGATAAAGGCCGGGCACTGAAACACAAGGCCGCTGTCGCGCCGATACCCTTGGATGACACGCCGGCATCGTCCTCACCCACTTCGTAACGTCC
>JBDTPK010000159.1:0-6462 GCA_039932735.1 Nitrospirota bacterium | reverse complement strand
AAAGCTGACGACGTTATGCTTGCACCCGAATTTGCCCAACTCTTCCATTGTTTTTCGAGAAGTGGAAGTGGTCCTGTGAGGTAGGTCTACGTGATGCGGACAAACGGCGGTCAATGCACGTCACGCCACTGTTTCCAAATCCGAGCCCAGTTTGCCTCTTCACAAGTCCACAGGCACGAGGCACGGTTTGTCGGCTGCCATACCAGGTCGATCGCTCGATGCACGTGAAGTGTCTCGTCGGACACTCTTCCAGTAAACCACACTCCTCCGTCACGGTCGGTTCGCAACACCGTGCTGCCTTCCGACTCATATGCATCAAGAACGGCCGCCGCCGGGTGCCTGTACCGATTATGGCGACCAGCTGAAAATACGGCATACTGGGGATGCAACGATGCCAACCAGTCACGGTTCAACGAGCTCACTGCCCCGTGATGCGGAACCTTGAGTACCTCGACCGGGTCATGAGACGGTGAGCGGCTCATCCTCGACAAGCCGTCGCGCTCGACATCTGCTGCGAAGAACATCGTATGGCTTCCACAAGTCAGACGCGTCACCACTGAACGATTGTTCAACCCATGTCCATCCACATGGGTATTGTGGGACGGCACATCAACATGCTCGTCGGCTGGTGGGTTGAGGACCACCATTCGACAGGGGCCGGAAGACACGATCTCCTGTCCTTCTTTAGCCACCTCTTCCTCTAGCCCTCGAAACGCCAATGACAGCTGCAAGCGTCGATAGAACAGTTCTTCGCGGGTTTCTCCCGACCCCCAATAGTGCTTCGCGATGAAATGGCGAACAACCCAGGCAAGGCCTCCAACATGGTCAAGTTGAGGATGCGTACCGATCACCTGGTCAATGGTGCGGATTCCCCGGTTCCAGAGAAATGGAGCCACCACCGCACGGCCCATGTCGAATCGCTCATACGTCGCCCCTCCATCGATCAACACCACCTGTCCATCAGGCAGCTCAACGACCGCGCTATCACCTTGCCCAACGTCCAGGAACGTAACTCTGAAGTGATCTCCATCAAGAAACATTCGCGGAGACCATGCCCACCACATCAATACCACCAACACTCCGGCTCCTACTGCCAAGCGGAACGCCGTGCTGCCCACTCGCTGCCACAGCAATACGAGACAGCTATAGAACAACAACATGGTGAGAGCCGAAGGGGCCGCGACATGCCATTCCCCTCCCGGCAACATCGACACCAGACGAACCGCAGTCACAAAGTGTTCGAGTAACCACTGGTTCAGCGAAGCCAGAGGCAGCGTGGGTCCCCCTATCACAATCTGCCAAACTCCTGACGCGAGTCCAATTGGGACAAGCAGGATCCCCATCACGGGAACAGCCACCACATTGGTGAAAAGACCGAGCCAGGGCAGCTGATAGAAATAGAACGCCACAAGAGGAACAGTCACCAAGGTCACCACCCCGCTCATGACCACAGCGTCTCTCACCCAATGAGCGCAGGTTCTCAGGATCGACGACTCGTTAGGCAGCTCCTCCACTTCGGCTGCGGCCGGCCAGGAGAGCCACCCGGCAAGGGCGAAGACGGACAAGAAGGAGAGCTGAAATGAGATATCGAACAGCGCCTGAGGATCGTGCAGCAAAATCCCCACCGCGGCGGCAGAGAGGGCATGGAACAGACGGCGCTCCTGGCCGAGCCAGATCGCACTCAGCCCAACAGCTACCATCAGTAACGACCGCATTGTAGCCAGTTCCGCTCCAGCCAGGAAGGCGTAGCCTGCAACAGGAAGGAGGGTGCAAACAGCGGCCACGCGAGTCGGCGTGATTCTTCGAGACAACGCAAGAAGCCAATCGGCTGGCAGCAGAATCATCGCCCATCTGACGACCGCGAAGATGAGTAGCGCGACGAGCCCCAAATGGCTCCCGGAAATAGAGAGGAGATGGACCGTCCCGGTCACCATGAACTGATCACGCAGATCCGGATCCAAATACCCTCGGTCACCGATGATGATGCCCACATATAGTCCCAGTGCAGGCTGGGGAAGGCTTTGCAGCGCAGCCAGACGGATGCTTCCCCTCCACCGATCAAATTGATTCCAGATTGCCCACCAGGCATGTGCACGCCCAGACTCAAGAAACTGCACCGCCTCGGGTCCGGTCACCGTAGCGATCGCCTCAATCCCTTGCCGCTCAAGATACATCGCATAGTCGAATCCACCAGGATTCAGTAACCCGCTCGGAGGGCGCAACATTGCCCGAAAGCCGACTCGATCACCTTGGAAGAATACTCGTTCAGGCGTGCGCCAGGTCAGCCGAATATGTGTAGACGCTCCTGATGCATCAATTGGACCGTCCGACCTGACGATCATGACCAGTCGATCCGGCGCCTGTTGCACGGGTGCCACGATACGACCGGTCACCTCGATCGCCGCATTGGGCGATTGTTCGACTATCGGGTCATGGGCAGCCAGATTGACAGCCACCGCCCAATAGACAACTCCCACCAAGAGTACTCCGTAGAGCCACATCCCCTGACGGGTGGAGAACCGATTAAGTCGTTCGAAGGTGAAGGTGCCTAGTCCGGCAAGGAAGAGCAGGCAAGAGGCGGACAGGGGGAAATAGGGAATCTGTGATCCGATGAGGAGTCCGGCAATGAAGGCAACGGTGAGGGACGGCAGCATAAGCCTCCCTCAATGGAGGGCGACAACCCTAACCCAGATGGGTCTTGACGACGTCTACAAGATGATTGGCCACTTCACGAATCTGGTCATCGCACTCACCCTCGACCATGACTCGCAAGAGCGGTTCGGTCCCGGAGTACCGCACTAACACGCGTCCACTGCCGTTGAGACGTTGTTCGCAATTATGGATCGCGCGTTGGAGTTCGGGGACTGTGTCGAGATTCGGTTTTTTCGTCACCTTCACATTGAGCAATACTTGTGGCACTGCCGTCATGGCTTTGGCCAGTTCGGACAAAGGCTTCCCGGTGCGCTTCATCAGCGACAAGACTTGCAACGCCGAAACCAACCCATCACCGGTTGTATTATGGTCCAGGAAAATGAAATGACCTGACTGCTCTCCCCCGAAGTTATACCCATCGGCCGACATCCGTTCGAGCAAATATCTGTCACCGACGGCAGTTCGCGCGAGGGCAATACCCGCTTTTGTCATGGCCAGCTCCAATCCGAAATTGCTCATGACAGTCCCCACCACGGTCTGCTTTGCGAGTTGCCCCTGACGATGAAGATCAAGCGCCAACATCGCCATAATATGATCGCCGTCCACGACGCGTCCCTGTTCGCAGACGAAGATGGCGCGATCAGCGTCCCCGTCCAGCGCCACTCCGAGTTGAGCCCTCTGCTCACACACCGCCTGCTGCAGCAATTCTGGGTGGACCGCGCCACAGCCAGCATTGATATTCATCCCGTCCGGCTTATCGCCGATCACTGCTACCTTTGCCCCCAGCTCGCGCAACACCGTTGGCGCAACCTTGTAGGCTGCGCCATTGGCACAATCAACCACCACGTTGATCTCCTGGAAGTCCAGCTCTTTTGAGAGTGACCGTTTGACGAACTCGATGTAGCGTCCCTCGGCATCGTCGATTCGATAGGCTTTCCCGATGGCATCGGCTGTCGGCCTCAGATGGGCAATCTCGTTCGAAACAATAAGCCCCTCAATACGGGCTTCCATCTCATCGGGCAGCTTGAACCCATCGTTGGAAAAAAACTTAATGCCGTTATCCTGATAGGGGTTATGCGATGCTGAAATCATCACCCCCGCATCGGCACGGAGACTCCTCGTCAAGAATGCAATCGCCGGCGTCGGCATCGGACCGACCAGCAACACATCGACACCCATCGAACAAATCCCGGAGGTCAATGCTGATTCCAACATGTAGCCGGAGATGCGGGTATCCTTGCCGATCACGATTTGATGGCGCCCGGCTCGACGCATAAACAAATGTGCTGCGGCTCGCCCCAACTGCATCGCCATTTCGCTGGTCATTGGATCGAGGTTGGCAACCCCTCGAACCCCATCGGTACCGAATAATTTACGCATGCTGTGCTTTCATGGACAAGGTCGTCAGTCGACTAATCGCCGCTGCCACCAGCATTACATCCTTCATGGCTTTCACGTCGTGGACGCGAAGGATTCCAGCCCCACGATCCACCGCGATCGCCACTGCCGCAGCCGTCCCCCACTGACGTTCCTGAACCGGACGGCCCACAAGCTGTCCAAGAAATGCCTTCTGTGAGACACCGATCAGCAATGGACATTCAAACTGCTCGAAACGGCACAATTGGGCTAACAGCGTAAGGTTATGTAGCAGCAGCTTACCAAATCCAATACCTGGATCAAGAATGATTTGTCTTCGTACAATGCCATGTGCTCTCGCGAAACGGATTCGTTCATCGAAAAAATCGGATATCTCGCCGGCCACATCATCGTAACGCGGGTCCTGTTGCATCGTACGCGGCTTACCATACATATGCATCAGCACGATTCCCGCTCCCGTTCGGGCGACCACATCAACCATGGCAGGGTCGCCTTGTAAGGCCGTGACGTCATTCACGAGAACCGCTCCTGCATCAAGCGCCGCTCGTGCAACTGCAGCCTTTGAAGTATCGATGGAGATTGGAACGGTAACGGCTTTTGCCACTGCAGTCACTACGGGAATTGCACGGCGACGCTCTTCTGCCTCGTTGACGATATCGGCGCCTGGGCGCGTCGACTCTGCGCCGACATCCAAGAGATCCGCGCCTTCTTCTACTAACTGAATGGCATGAGCCACAGCAGCAGCTGTATCCAAATAGTGGCCGCCGTCGAAGAACGAATCTGGCGTCACATTCACGACGCCCATAATTAGCGGTCGGTCTGTGAATTCGATCAGCCGATCTTTCGCCTGTCGTGTCAATGCACTCAACTCATCCACCATACGACGGTGCCTCTGTATAAGCGATTCAATACGCGACACCAGGCCGCCGTCTATCGTGGCAGTCTCGGGTGTGCGCACATCACTGCACTTGCGAGAGGGACTCCCTTCGCGTCTATCGTCTTTCAGATGTGCGGCCCCGGGACGCCAATGCCCTGATATGGCATCCCGGGACAGCGATGCTGAAGTTTAGGCAGGAACCGGTTGGGACGTGGACTGCATGAGAATCAGATCGATATCGGACCCGTCGAGTACTTCTTTTTCTAAGAGCGCCTCCGCTAAATTCTTCAGACTGGTCATGTTTTCCGTGAGCAACCGCTTCGCCCGCTCATAATTTTCCGTCACAAGTCGCCTGACTTCCTGGTCGATCTCCATCGCTATTTGATCGCTGAAGTCGCGCTGGCTCCCCATCTCTCGCCCAAGAAACACTTGTTCGTTTTGTTTGCCGAACGTCAGGGGGCCCATCTTTTCGCTCATGCCCCACTCACAGACCATCTTCCTCGCAAGATCCGTCGCTCGCTCGATATCGTTTCCCGCTCCAGTCGTCATTTCCTTCAGAACCAACTCTTCCGCCACACGCCCTCCCATGAGAATGGCAAGCTGGTTAAGCAAGTACCCTTTTGAATAGCCGTGCCGGTCATCGGTGGGAAGCTGCATTGTCACGCCCAAGGCACGACCACGAGGAATAATCGTCACCTTATGGACGGGGTCAGTTCCAGGAATCAGCTTGGCGATCAGCGCGTGCCCGGCTTCATGATACGCTGTTGTCCGTTTCTCCTCGTCGCTCAAGATCAAGCTCTTTCGCTCTGCCCCCATCAGCACTTTGTCTTTGGCCATTTCAAAGTCCACAAATTCCACTTCTTTTTTGTTCAGTCTTGCGGCCCAGAGTGCTGCTTCGTTGACCAAGTTTTCCAAGTCTGCCCCTGAAAACCCAGGAGTTCCGCGCGCAATTATCTCAAGGTTCACGTTCGTTGCGATCGGAACTTTCTTTGTGTGCACCTTAAGAATTTCAGCGCGGCCTCGCAAGTCCGGTCGGTTGACCACGACCTGCCGGTCAAACCGTCCCGGTCGGAGCAAGGCAGGGTCAAGGACATCAGGTCGGTTAGTCGCAGCGACTAAGATCACACCTTCTGTCGTATCAAATCCATCCATCTCAACGAGCAATTGATTGAGCGTCTGTTCACGTTCGTCATGACCTCCGCCCAACCCTGCTCCACGGAGCCGACCAACGGCATCAATTTCGTCGATAAAGATAATACAGGGTGCATGTTTTTTCCCCTGCTCGAAGAGATCGCGTACACGGGACGCTCCAACGCCGACAAACATTTCCACAAAATCCGATCCGCTGATACTGAAAAACGGTACACTGGCTTCACCGGCAATGGCCTTAGCCAACAGCGTTTTCCCTGTACCGGGGGGGCCAACGATCAGGACCCCCTTGGGGATCCGTCCGCCGAGCTTTTGAAATTTGCGAGGATCCTTAAGAAACTCAATGATCTCTAGTACTTCGTCCTTGGCTTCTTCGATACCGGCAACGTCAGCAAACATCACCTTCT
>JBDTPK010000158.1:0-6469 GCA_039932735.1 Nitrospirota bacterium | reverse complement strand
TCGACTTCGCTCCGTCGACTTCCCGGCAATAATCCGACCACGTGAGCGGACGCATCAAAGCCGAACTCCTTCCGAAGCGCCGCATGGTCATACTGCGGCGACACTGAATCCAGCAGGGGATGGCCGACGAACGTGCACCGAACTCCTGCCCGGCGATACAGTTCTGGCTCGAACGGGAGGATGACGACGACATGATCGACCCGACGCTGAATCCACTTCATGCGCCCAGGTCGCCAGGCCCAAACTTGTGGGGCAATGTAGTACAAGACACGTCGGCCTGCAGCTTTGGCCACCCTGGCGAAATGAAAATTCAGGCCCGGATTATCGATCAACACGACGAGATCCCAGGCTTCTGCCTTCAGTACCCGCCGGATGGCGCGTACACGTTGAACCATGGATCGGATCGCGGATAGCCCGATCAATCCCATCACGTCCAGCTGAGGAACACCAGGCACGAGCTGCACACCAGCGGCGCGCATCCCAGATCCGCCAATCCCTACCAGCTGGGCCGATGGGTCAAGCGTCATAATTGCTTTGGCTAAGTGGGCCCCATGGAGATCGCCCGAGGCCTCGCCAGTGACGATCAGGATTCTCATGACTTCGGATACGGGATCACGAGGTGGAGGGATAACGCGGCATGGATTGGTACAGGGTCTGTCATGTCCATCCCGCTATCCCGCTATCCCGTTTACCCCTTCCCGTACCCCATTACCCCCCGTATCCCTTCTACCTCCTCCTTCATGGCGGGTCGCAAAGGCCGCAATGGCCTGCAAGACCTGATGCGCCACGTCCACTGCCGCCGCGCCATCCTCACCAGACACCATCGGCCTCGAACCAGTGCTGACGGCGTGAAGAAACGATTCAAGCTGGAGTTTCAAGGGTTCTTCGTCTCCACCCTGGAGTTGCTCGACCTCCACGGTCGGCCGCGCTCCGGCCTTGGTATGGCGTCGGCAGATCATTCCTTGCCTCGTCTGGAAATCGATCGCCAGATAGTTGTCGCGTTGGAAGAGGCGTAGCCGACGCATCGTATTCGTCGATACCCGACTGGAGGTCAGGTTGGCGACACAGCCGCTTTGGAACTGAATGCGGGCGTTGGCAATATCGATCGAGGAAGACAACACAGCCACCCCCGCGGCGCGCACCTCTTCAACAGGACCAGGATTCAACGACAGCACGAGGTCCAGATCGTGAATCATCAGGTCCAACACCACATCCACGTCCGTTCCCCGTTCACTGAAACTGCTGAGACGATGACATTCGATGAACACAGGCGGCCCGATATGGGGACGCATTAGCGACATCACCGGATTGAACCGTTCGCTGTGACCGACCTGTAAACAACAGCCTCGCTGCTTGGCCAGCTGCACCAACTCCTGCGCTTCTCCAAGCATGGCGGCAATCGGCTTTTCGACCAGGACATGCTTGCCCGCCTGCAAGCAGGCTTTTGCAACGGCATAGTGGTCCGACGTAGGCACCGCCACACTGACGACATCGACGTACGGCAACAATTCATCAGCCGTACGAAAGATGCGCGCCCCATGCCGATCTGCGACCACCTGCGCACGCTCAACCGACTGGTCCATAACTCCAACTAGTTGCGCCCCATGCAACGAGGCATAGAGGCGCGCATGGTGCTGGCCGAGATGTCCGACGCCGATGACGCCTGCCCTCAACGGTGTCATACTTTGAGCCCTATTTCCTACTCGGTTCGAGTTTGGTGATCCCGACGATCGCAATCCGAGCAGACCGGGCCTTGGCCAAGACGATCTCGCGATCCAATAGAACCGTACGCCCGGCTTCGATCGCCAGGACAGACGCCTTGACCGAGGCCATCACCTCAATGGTTCTGGGTCCTACAGCTGGGAGATCGAACCGCAAGTCTTGCTGCGGCTTCGATCGCTTGACCACCACCGCGCCGTTTTCGGCCAAATCGCCGCCGCGCTTTATGGCTCCATCGGTGCCCTCAACCGCCTCAACGGCCACGACCACGCGATCTTTGATCACCACGCACTGCCCGATATCGAGACGTCCAATGTCATGCGCCACTTCCCATCCGTAACGGATGTCCTCCCACTCTTTCTCCGATGGAGCCCGCGCGGTCAAAGTCCCTTCTTCTGCAAGGATTCCCTCTAGCCCAAAGGTCGACTCACAGATGGCAATCCCTTCTCCTTCAAGCTCCTTGGCAAACTCGCGCAAAATGTCATCGTCTTTCCGAAGTGCCACGCGTGTCGCCAACGCCAATGTGCGGAAATCCGGCCGCAGCGTGGTGAACATATGAGTCTTCTTGATCCCGCCCAGCATCACGGCCTGATGGACCTTGTCTTCCTTAAACGCCTTGATCAGCTTGTTGAGCTGGCCGATCTTGATCCAATGGATCCGATCCACATGGCCGGCCAATTCAGGTTCCGTCTCGCCTTCATGCGCCACGGCCGACACGTGATAGCCAAGCTTCCTGGCATTATCCGCAAAGATGATCGGGAACCGGCCGTTGCCGGCAATGAGTCCGATCCGCTCACCATTTGTGACGTGAGGTCGTGCGGTCACGGGCGTTTACTCCTCATCCTCATGGTCTTTGCCGACCGACCGGCAGATGCCACGCTTCGTTCCCTCCAGAAACCCCACCACCGTCATGACATCGGGCTGGTCTCCGAATTCAGCCTTGGCAAGTCTGGCCGCTTCAGCGGTTCGATGCCCCGATCGGAAGAGCATGTCGTACGCCCGTTTGAGCACTGAAATCCGATCGGTCGAAAACCCCTGCCGGCGCAACCCCACCGAGTTGAGACCATACATCCGTGCACGATAGCCACCCCCAGCCCGCATGAACGGCGGGAGGTCCTGCCCAAGGGCGCAACAGCCGCCGACCATGGAGTACGCCCCGATCCGCACATGTTGATGGATACCGGTCAGTCCCCCGATGATGGCATGGTCGCCGATGGCAATATGGCCCGCTAAACTGGCGGCATTGGCCATAATGAGATGGTTGCCGAGCCGGCAATCATGCGCCACGTGGACATAGGCCATCAGAAAATTCTTTGACCCGAGTGATGTCACCCCACCACCTTGTACCGTCGCGCGATTGACCGTGACATACTCGCGAAGGATATTGTCATGACCGATGACAACCTTGGTCGGTTCTCCTTGATATCCAAGATGCTGAGGCGGTCCACCGATCGAGACAAAGGGATGGACCTCATTCCGTTCGCCAATTTCCGTCCATCCGTCGACCGTCACATGGGACAGCAGTCTGGTTCCCTTTCCGATCGTAACATGCCCACCAATCACGCAGAACGGCCCGACCTCCACGTCATCGCCAAGACTCGCCTTCGAATGAACAATCGCTGTTGAATGAATCTGCACGCATGCCTCCAGTGATGGGTTTAGGTGACTGCTATCCCGTCAAAACTCATCACGCATCACCCTTCACGGCCATTTCTTCGGTTACCATGGCGGTCACTTCGGCTTCACAAACCAGTTCATCTTCGACGAATGCCTTCCCCTGCATCTTCCAAAACGGCATCCGCTTCTTGACCACATTGATCTCTAACCGCAACCGATCACCAGGCACGACCGGCTTCCGAAACCTCGCCCCATCGATGCCGGTCAGATAGACCACCGGACGTGTGGCGTGTCCCATTGACTTCAACGCCAGAACCGCACCGACTTGCGCCATGGCTTCGAGAATCAACACCCCCGGCATGACCGGGCGCGCGGGGAAATGCCCTTGAAAGAAAGGCTCGTTGACCGTCACGTTCTTGATTCCTACGATCCGCCGGTCGAGGTCCAGCTCCTGCACGCGATCGACCAGGAGAAAGGGATACCGGTGAGGCAAAATAGACTGAATTTCGGCTTGCTCCATCACGGACATCGGCGAAACCTCCTCTATTCAGGATGCTGAAAAAGTCCGCCGGCGGCGTTCTCGCTTCGCTCAGAGGCTCAACGTACTGAAGCGTACGGCTCGCCTCTTCCCTCGCTGCGGTCTTGCTGGACGAACTTTTTGAGCATCCTGATGCTTATGTTGACATCGACACCCTCATGTAAGATTTTAACAGTGTATCCTGCATAAACTGATTTTTGCTCAGTCTGCCATAGGCCAAATGGCAATTGTGTGCATTCTGAGATTGTAGCCACACTACGAATGCTCCCCCTCCAGCTTCCTCTCTATCTTTCTACGGGGGCGGCATGGTGGGGCCCCCTACTGTGCACGTTCAATGATCCTTCCAAGCTGGCTTGATATCTCTTCAGGGATAGGGGCTGATTGATCTTCTACTGCGCACAATTTTCTCACCCGCTTACCCACTGGCAGATACTTTTCACCCGCCCTATGGTCCGATTGCGTTGCAATCGATTTTCCGGGACCTGCCATTAGCCCAGGCGAGGGCTTTCCAGTCCTTTTCAACTCTCGTTAAGGCAGTGGCCAAGGCTGCCCTTTACTGCGCGCATTGAACGAGCACTTTCTGAATGTGCGCGTTCTGCGAGCAAGAATGGCACCTGACCGCTCCCTTCTCATCCTTCTATGGCCGTGGCGTTGCGCGAGCACAGAAGATCATCAGCCTCCATCCCCTCCTCCCTTATTTATTCTGCCGATCGAACTCTTTCACCACGTGATCGGTCACATCCAACGCAGGCTGATGATAGAGCACGATCTTCATCACCGCCTCGCTCCCCTTGTCGATAACTGCCACGTACCCGTTTTTTTCCCCTACGGATTGCGCAGCCGCCTGCACTTTTTTCGAGTATTCGGCCACCATTTCACGCTGTTTCTGCTGAATCTCGCGATTGAAGTCGGCCAAACGGCGTTGATAGGCCTCCATCTTAGCTTGAAACTGGCCTTGCTTCTCTTGCTTCGCGCTGTCAGTCAACTTCTCGTCTTGAATCGCCTGTTGCAATTCCTTCAGTTCTTGATCGTCGACATTGATGATTTTTTGCCTGGTCATGGAGTAGGCTTTGAGCTCTTCCAAGGCTCGTTTGCCGGCCTTCGACTGCTCAATCACCACCTGTTGGTTCATCACGGCAACCTTGAGGGTTTCACCCGACAACACCGGCGACACCATTGCCGACCACAAGGCCACTGCACCGATCAGACTAGTCACTCTCAGTCGTTCCATCGAGTCCTCCTTCGCTCCTCACCAGTACAATAACATCCCATAATATTCACGACCACTTCTGCTGCAATCGACAATCCGCTGCTCTGGCATGTGACGCGTGAGCGAGACGGGCACGAAAGACGCGACTTGCAAAGATGAACCGTCCGACCCTTCCTATTTTTTCCCCGCACGTCTCGCACACATGACGAGAGACGCTTCACGAGGAAGGCGATTGAGGACACCTCACAACGAACCGTCATCAATCATGCGGGCGAGGCGCCTGTCTGACAGAGCCAATCATCACGAGGCGAAAGAAAGGCCGGCAGAGGCGCGGCCGCAGGCCCTAAAAAACCGGAACCGTATTCCCTGGAATACGTTGGGGGTTTTTGAGGGCCGAGAACGGCGGAAATGCCCGGCCATCGTTCGGCGCAGGAGAAGAGTCATATCGAACAGACTCCTACGGGTACTCACGATTAAATTCATCGATGACCTGACCTGTAATATCAAGCCCCTCATCACTATATAACGTGGGACCGCCTTTCCCCTTGTCGATGACAACTTGTAAACCGAGGCGCTTCGAGACATTTCCCACGATGAGTCCCACCTTCTCTCGGAACCCTTCGAGCACGTCTTTTTGTTTTTCTTGAACCTCCCGGTTCATGTCGCCCGCTTTCTGCTGATACTCCGCCACCCGACGTCGAAACTGATCTTCGCGCTCCCGTTTTGCCGTAGCGCTCAATACACTGGCCTGCCTCCCAAAATCTTCTTCCATGCGGCGGAGCTCTTTCTCATCCATCTCGATCAGGGCCTGGCGATTCTTGGAGTAGACGCTCAAGGATTCTTTGGCTTTCTTGCCGGTGCTCGTCTCGTTCAGGACGCGGGCTGGATCGACGACACCTATCTTTCCCTCGAATTTGGCCCCTCCGGCAGCGCAACCGGAGACAGCCAGGAGCGCTATCAACAGACCTCCTGTACAGAACACCTTTCTTATGACGTCATCAATCTGGATCACGCCGCCACCTCTCATTCGTGTCAGAGACTTGCCTCTCTAAAATATTTGACCAATCGTGAACTCAAAGACCCCTTTTCGTTCTCCCTGATTGGGATCCAGATTGATCCCGTACGCGGCACGGAGGGGGCCAAAGGGTGAAACCCATCGCCCCTCCAAGCCGGCTGCCGACCGTAAGGGAAATGAGACAGTATCACCGGCGAACCCTTTCCCATAGTCGAAGAAAATCACGCCGTTGAGTTTCGCCTCAGATGAGATCGTGAAAATATAATCAAAGTTGAAGATCAGTTCACTTGCCGCGCCGAGAAGCGTGTTATTTACCGTCACTGGTCCCGCCTTGCCGAAGACAAACCCGCGCATGGTATTAATGCCTCCG
>JBDTPK010000157.1:0-6470 GCA_039932735.1 Nitrospirota bacterium | reverse complement strand
ATCGATTCCGCTACCAAGCGAACAAAGCCAGCCAGGTCCAATCGCGCATCAAGCAACTTGATAAGGTCAAGATGATTGAGATTAAGCGCGATCCCAGGCGGGTGAAGTTCAAGTTTCCCCTCCCCGCAGCGAGCGGCCGGCAAGTCCTGGAACTCCAAGCCGCGGCAAAACGCTATGGAGAAAAGGTCGTCTATGAGCGAGTCGATTGCATGATCGAACGGGGTCAGCGCATCGCGCTGGTGGGAGAAAACGGCGCCGGAAAAAGTACGCTACTCAAGATGCTGGCAGGAGTGTTGGGGCCTGACAAGGGCGTCAGGTCGGTCGGCCATGGTGTGACGCTGCACTACTTCGCCCAACACCAGGCAGAGACGTTGAATCCCGAGCATACGATTCTCGAATCTCTTTCTGAAGTGTCCAGCCAAGCGGAAACGAACTTCCTCCGCGGGATTGCCGGCGCTTTTTTATTCACCGGTGACGATCAAAAGAAACCGATTAAGGCACTGAGCGGAGGGGAACGCAATCGTGTTGCGCTCGCACGGATGCTGGTCGAGCCAGCCAATACCCTGTTACTCGATGAGCCGACCAACCATCTCGACCCGGCTTCGGTCGATATGCTCACCGATGCGCTGTCGGACTTTCCAGGCACCATCATCTTTATTTCCCATGACCCCACCTTCTTGACCAGAGTCTGCACACGCGTGATAGAAATCGACGAGGGCAAGGCCCGCAGCTTCTCCGGCGACTATGAGTATTATTTGTGGAAGAAAGCGCAGGAGATCGAGTCTATCAAGGAAACGAGTGACGACCTGAAAGGGGTGGATCGCGAGAAGGCAGTCGGGCCGACCAGGGCCATGGCCTCCCAAGCTCCGTCCAAATCCTCAGCCGGAGATCGCCGAGATTTGAACAAGACCCAAGCCCGTCTGGAAAAGCAGGTTGCACGGGCTGAAGCCGAGATCGCCGACTGTGAGACCAAGATCAAAAATCGGGACCTCGAACTGGCCGACCCCGAACTCTACAAAAATGAATCCACCAAGTGGAGCGTCCTCCAAACTGAATATGACGGGTGGAAGAAAGATCTCGTGCGGCTTACTGCCCGGTGGGAAACGCTCTCGGCTGAACTGGAAGAGGTCAAACAGAAGTTGACGGCTTTCGCCTAGCAGACTGCGCGCGGAATAAGTATCGCGGCACGACAAAAGAACCCTCAAGCGGACAGCTCAAAACGATCATCCAACAAGGCCGCAGGAGAGAAATAACCTGAGGCGTACCCTCTCGGGTACGTTGAGGATTATTTCGATCCGAGAACGAAGTTGGGGGTCGTTTTCAGCTGTTCGCTAGGAGGAGGACTTGACCGTTTCTTCGAGATAGTAATACAGCCAGCGGTTCTTCTCTTTGATGACCAGCTCCTCCCAGATCACGCCGATCAGAAACCCCTTCTCCCATGGCTTCACCCAGGCGACTTTCCCGTCGAGCTTTTCCATCTGCTCTGCGCGATCCGAATCGAGAAACGCAATTGACACCGTCACCGGCTGTGCCATTGCCAGTTTCTCTTTCGTGTGCAATCCTGCGCCGACTTTATTGACGTTATCCAACACAGCCGTAATCGCCTTGGCACCACTCTTCGGTGAAATGAGCGCGGAACCAACCAACGTCGAACGAACAAACTTGCGCCGTTCGTTCGTGGAGACGATGGATGTGGCCGCTTTCTTAGGCTGTCGTTTCATAGGCCTAAGTATAACCGATGGGAGATCTTTGTCCAGCACACTTTTGAGCCCCAGTTTAGTTATCGTGAGGTCGGTAGTACCGGCGCCCCTTGAGCGACTCAGGGAGATGCTCCTGCACCTTGGCCTGGGGGTCGTCGTGGACATAGCGATAGCCTTTCCCATACCCAAGCCCCTTCATCATCGAGGTCACGGCATTCCGTAAATGGAGCGGAACTCCCAGATTTCCATGGGCTTTTGCGTCTTCCATCGCCTCAAGCAGTCCGACATAGGACGCATTATCCTTACGCCTGGTCGCGAGATAGGTCGTCCCCTGGGCCAAATTGATCTGCGCCTCAGGAAGCCCGACAAACTGCACAGCCTGAGCGACCGCAGTCGCAACCACCAGCCCCATCGGATCGGCATTCCCTACATCCTCGGAGGCAAAAATAACCAGTCGTCTGGCAATGAACTTCGGGTCCTCCCCCCCTTCCAACATTCTGGCCAACCAATAGAGAGCTCCGTCAGGATCGGAATCCCGAAGGCTTTTTATATAGGCAGAGATGACGTTGTAATGTTCTTCGCCGGATTTGTCGTACCGGAGCGATTTCTTCATCAATGCTGCTTCCAGCGCAACTGCATCGATCAGACGTGCACTGTCAGGCCCAGCTGGCTGCTGCCTCACCACAAAATCCAGCGCTGTCAGGAGCGCCCTCCCATCGCCGTTGCCATAAGCAATGAGCCGTTGCCTCGCATCGGGTGAGAGGCTCGCATTCCATTTCCCCAACCCGATCGCAGGGCTCGCCAGCGCCCGATCCAAGATTCGCCCCAGGGCTTCATCCGAGAGGGGCTTGAGCACAATGACCAGAGAACGAGACAGAAGCGGTGAGATCACTTCAAACGAAGGATTTTCGGTCGTCGCACCGACCAGGATAATCGTCCCCCGCTCAACGTGAGGCAAAAAGGCATCCTGCTGCGCCTTGTTGAAGCGGTGGATCTCATCGACGAAAAGAATAGTCCGTTGACCGTTGATTGCCTGGCGTTGTTCTGCTGTCTTGATGATGGCTCGAAGCTCGGGGACACCCCCAGTGACGGCTGAGAAAGGCACGAACTGCGCTTTGGTGTGACGCGCGACGAGATGCGCCAGCGTCGTCTTGCCCGAGCCAGGTGGCCCCCAGAAGATGACGGAGGAGAGTTGATCTGCTTCGATTGCCCGCCGCAGCGGCCGATCCGGCGCAGTGATCTCCTCTTGCCCAACGAAGTCCGCAAACTCTCGTGGTCGCAGACGCTCGGCCAACGGAGCCTCAATGGATTGCTCTCCCTCGGGAGTGCCGAATAAATCGGAAGTCTGATCGTGTGAAGTAGTCATCTACGTCCTCAAGAATGGATAGAATTGTATACGCCGAGCTAGATGATCGCAAACGGGCCCTTGACCATAAAGGCAACCGATCCTACGAAGGGCTGACACAATGGAGACAATATGAAGGCTCACGTCAACGGCATCACCATCGCCTACAACGACCGAGGAATCGGTCTCCCCATTGTCTTTCTCCATGTCTTTCTCCATGTCTTTCCCCTGAACCTGACCATGTGGGAGCCGCAAGAAAATGCCCTCTCCTCACAGTCCCAAATCATCACAATTGACTTACGCGGGCATGGCGAATCAGACGCGCCGCTCTGGCGCTATACGTTGGAGCAATCGGCTGGCGATGTGAATGCGCTGTTGAACCAGCTCGCAATCCAACAGACCCTGTCCGTGGGGTTCTCGATGAGCGGCTACATCCTTTTTGCCTTCTATCAGAAGTATGTGACTCGCGCGAAAGGGATAATCCTGGCCAACACGAGAGCGCAGGCGGACACAGAGGAAGGAAAAGACGGGCGGTTTCAGATGGCGCAGACAGCCTACAATAAGGGATCGGCCTCGATCGCCGATATCATGCTCCCGACACTCCTCAGCCCTGCAACCATCCAGCCAAGACCTGAGATCGTTCAGCACGCGCGTGCCATGATCAAGGGAAATCAAATTAGTGGCATTGCCGGGGATTTCATGGCGATGGCAGAACGGCCAGGCTCAATCCCACTCTTAAAGCAGATCACCTGCCCCACACAAATCATTATTGGAGAGCTAGACCAAGCCTCCTCACAGTCAGTCGCGAAGCTCATGGCCGATCTTATTCCCAACGCCCGCCTAGCCATCATTCCAAACGCCGCTCACCTGGTGAACCTAGAACAACCAGACACCTTCAACGAAATCGTCGCAACTTTCGCCTCAGAGCTCGGCCATGGGAAACAGACCTGACCACCCAACCCTTTTGTCCTCATTTCACATTTCAGTAGGCCCCCTCAACTCTCCAGCGATCAAGAGGAGAGACCGGCAGGTTACTGAAAACTTACATCTAAGATGCATTCTCAGAGGCCGGCAGGACGTTCAAAAATATCAGCATGCTCACCCACCCAACCCTAGCGGGTACTTCACCCTCTCGCCCTGAGTCTGCCAAGACAGACTCTTCGTCCTGGAACGCGCCTTGTCGCAATCAAGGCCGCAGCGAGCGAACGGCCGAGGCGAGTTTCTCGTGAAATTGAAGGTCGGAATGACTGGGATAGTGAAGTAGCCGCAGAGCGTTCAAAACGGCTTTCCAGCACGACCGCAGCGCGTGAAGACCGGATGCGTACCCTCAGGGGTAGGATGGGATCTGAACGATTCAAAAATAATGCTGGGGGACTATTTCAACGTCCTGCTTAATCGGAATCGCCGACGCTGCCTCGTCGTATCAGCTTCAAAAACTCCAACCTGGTCTGAGGCTGACTGCGGAAGGTGCCTAACATCGAACTGCTGACCGCAACCGTGTTCTGTTTTTCGACGCCCCGCATCATCATACAGAGGTGTCGCGCTTCGACGACCACCCCCACCCCACGTGCGTTGAGCTTTGATTTCAGAGTTTCGGCGATCTGAACTGTCAGCCGTTCCTGGACTTGGAGCCGTCGCGCAAAGGCATCCACGATGCGCGGAATCTTGCTGAGCCCTACCACTTTCTTATTCGGCAAGTACCCGACATGGACTCTGCCATAGAAAGGCAGCAGGTGATGCTCACACATACTGAAAAAGTCGATGTCCCTCACGATCACCATTTCGTCGTACTCAATCGGAAAGAGCGCGCCGTTCAAGAGTTGATCGATGTCGCGGTGATAGCCCTGGGTCATGAAGGCGAGGGCCTTGGCGACTCGCTCGGGAGTCTTGAGAAGTCCGTTGCGGCCTGGCTTTTCACCAAGTGCCAGCAGCATCTCTGTCACCAGGGACTGCAGAACATCCACATCCGCAACTCTACCGCTTTTGCTCACGCCTTCAATCTGCTGTCGACCTTGCCGCTTGATTCCCTGCTTAGCCATGACGCTCCTCGCTGAGCATCGGGACCTGACTCATCACCCCCGCATACTCGAAGTAGTTGTCGCGTGTTTCAATCAGCCCGATCTTTTCCAGTTGCCCGGCAGGGAGGCACTTCACTAACAGATCCCAGATCAAGAGCACCAGACTTTCTCCCGTCGTGGTGCGATCGACGAACTCAGGATCTTGATTGAGATCGTGATGGTCGAATCGCGTGATGATTTGTTGTCCTACCGTGCTATCCAGCTGATCGAGATCTACGCCACCACCGGTTGCAGTCGGAACCCTGCTCTTCACAGTTACCAACACGATATAGTTATGGCCGTGTCCATTGGGATTATTGCATTTTCCAAATACCGCCCGATTTTCTGCGAGTGACAGACGATCCGTGTGCAGCCGATGCGCGGCACAGAACCGATATCGCCTCGTAATGCTCACCTGTGCCATCGCATATTCTGCTCACATCCGGTACAGAAATAGAGAAGCCAGGACCGTCCGCTGTATTCGGACAATCCTGGCTCCCCTGTCACTCACTCAACCGACCGGCTTGCGCCGCTCCAGCGCACATTCATTAGGCGCTGAAGGAGCTGCCACAACCACACGTGGTCTTCGCCTGCGGATTCTTAATCGAGAACCCAGACCCTTGCAGACTATCCACGTAATCGACTTCGGCTCCCTGGAGAAGAGGAGCGCTCTGCGAATCCATGATCACTTTGACGATACCCTTTTCCACCACGGTGTCGTCGTCGCCCATCTTCGATTCGAAGGCCATCCCGTATTGATACCCGTGGCACCCGCCTCCCTTGACATAGACGCGCAAGCCGACAATATCCTTCTCTTCGACCATTAATTCTTTGATCTTCTGTTCTGCTATCGCCGTTATCGTCAGCATAGTGATCCTCCTCGTGTGACCAAGCCGTCCTTCAAAGACCTGCCTGGAATGGTGTAGTGTAACATCTCTTTACTGAATTTCAATACCCTGCGACTCCGGCGTCATTGTGGGCGCAACCCACTTGCCCTCCGGCACCCGAACAACCACGTCTCCAATCACTTTGGCCTGACATCCAAGACGATGCCATGGTTCACTGAGGGCTTCCCGATCAAGGAGATCCTGCTCATCGAAATCGATCTCCGACAGGTTCTCCGCGCCCATCTGCACTTCGACCCGACAGGTGGTGCAGGAGGCGTTCCCGCCACAATCGTTGTTCAGTCTACACCCAAGCAACTTCGACGCCTCTAACAAAGACGTATTGACCTCAACCTCTCCACTTCTGCCTTCAGGAAGAAGGAACGTCACACGTGGCATCTCAAATCTCTCCTCAATACACCGTGGCGCCGACCGCCACCGGCTGATAGGGACAGCGCTGCAATCGGATATGTTCCTCAAACTC
>JBDTPK010000156.1:0-6473 GCA_039932735.1 Nitrospirota bacterium | reverse complement strand
ATCAGCGGTTTAGCGTTGAACGAATGGCGCTGGACTATCTCCGGGTGTACGAACAAGCGATTAGTAACACCTGCGAAAGGGAAGCAGAGGCCCCGAGTTTCGACGCCTGGCCCACGGTCTCGACCAATGCGTAAACAAGGATCTGTGAAGGTTATGAAGAGGTGAGTGCTCAGGTGCAGAGGAAATAGAGGAGGCTTTGGTGTGGCTGACCACGACAGGGTGGTGAAAGATCGGACAGGATCCGGGTGGGATTTGTTGAGGACGAGAGATTTCGGCCTGCTGTTTTCCGGCCAGGTCGTGTCCCAGATCGGCGACGGCATGAACAAGGTGGCGCTGTTGTGGTTCGTGTATGAACTGACAGGGTCAGCTTTCAAGATGACGTTGGTCGGATTGCTCCAGACGATTCCACCATTGATTTTTAGTCCGCTCATCGGTGTCTATCTCGATCGGATGAGGAAAAAACCGGTGATGATCTGGGTGGACCTCATCCGTACCGGGGCGGTCATGCTCATTCCCTTGCTGTATGCCATGGGTGCGTTGACGCTCGAATGGCTCTACGTGCTCGTCTTCGTGACATCGATCGTGTCTACGGTGTTTGGTCCAGCGTTGGCATCGGCTGTTCCGCTTCTCGTCCCTCGCGCTCGACTGACCGCCGCCAATGCGTTGATTCAAGGGACGACCAATATCGGTCTCTTGATCGGGCCGGCAGTCAGCGGAGTGGGTATTGCGATGATCGGAGCCCACAACGTGTTGTTCCTTGATGCGGCCACGTTCTTGGTGTCGGCGTTGTGTCTCATGCCGATTCGCCTGCGCGAAACGCTGCAATCGCGCGCGCAATCGGCCGATCAAGCCACGATCGTCCAAGATCTGTTGGTGGGGTATCGATTCATCTTCGTCCAGCATCGAACTGTACTCCTGCTCATGTGTACCGCCGCCTTCTATAGTTTAGGCGTGAGCGCCTTTATGCTTTTGTTGCCGGTATTTGCGACGCAACTGTTCGATGCGAGTTCCGTCGAACTCGGGTGGCTGTGGTCATCGCTTGGGATCGGTATGCTGGCTGCGTCCGCCTGGCTAGGCTGGATTAATCAGGGTGATCTCCAAAACCGCCTCCGGTTGGTTTCCGCTGCTCTGGCCGTCGGAGCCATCGCGGTGTGTATGCTGGGAATGTTACCGGCGCCGGTCATGGCCGCTGTGCTCATCATCATATTCGGCGGCTGCACCGCCGTGATCACGCCGGTTGTGTGGGCGATGTTGCAAGAATTGACGCCCGAACCTCTCTTAGGCCGCGTCTTTACCACCTTCAGCGCCGGTGCCATGGCCGCTGCCATGGTTGGGATGGCCGGGTTCGGTTGGGTGGCGGATGCCATCGGACCTGCAACGAGTCTTGTCGGTATCGGGGTGCTGTTGTTGGGCACCGCTATGGTTGCCGCTGCGTTCAGCCGACGACGACATCTCGCCACGGCGGCTCCCGGTCTTATTCCGGCGTGAAGTCGGTTCCATCGCCTGTTACAGTTACCGCGTAGCCGGATTTCGATGGAAATGAACCTGAGAGATGTGAGACGGTTCTGGCTCATGCATACAGGATTTGGACAGGGAGCGGCCCTCCTGGCCCTCTGCGTGTATCTCCTTCTCATAGGTCAGCTCGCGTATCCGATGCTCGCACAGAGTGGTGAGCGGGTAATCCTATTAGCGCAGTCTTCTGCCGATCAGAGCAAAACGTCGGATCCGAAGCCTCCTCCTACTAAGCCACGGAAAGAACTCCCTCCCGCCGAACCACCTGCTCAGGAAACGAAACCGGCTCAGCCTAACAAGCAGACCTTTAAGAGTGATGATTCCAAGACGGAAAAAGAGACGGGAGAAGAGGGGGCAGAGAAGGTAAAGGAGGGGACGGGCAGGAAAGCCGTGTCTTCTTTGATTCTCACGGTCAAGCTCGCGTTACTGGGAGATCCCCGCCTCTTTCCGTACGAGATCGAAGTGGAGTTCGCGTCGGATGAGGTCACGCTGGTGGGGAAAGTGTCCACCGAGGCCGAAAAGGCCGCGGCAGCAGAAATTGCGAGCACGGTACCGACCGTGAAATCTGTGGTGAACAAGCTGGAGGTGGTCAAAGAATTGTCGGAGGTGATCGCACACAAACAAGACGACGTCATCACCCGCCATGTCAAAGACCAATTTGCCAAAAGTGTCACGGTGACGGCCGCCAATTTCGACGTGAAGACTGAACAGGGAGTGGTGTCGCTCAGCGGCACCGTACGATTCCAAGTGATTGTGTTGGAAGCCGTAGAGGCGGCCAGGCAGGTTCCAGGAGTAAAAGCGGTGAAGACGGATAAGGTCAAGATCGAGAGTGATGGGTGAAACCTTGGGCCATCCTCACAACGACTCTCACCTCTACGCCCAACGTCCCACAGGAAGAGGGCTCCGTCGTGATCCGTCGTCCTCTGCTCCTTACGAGAGATTTCGGTTTGATATGGCTCAGTCAGTTGGTGTCTCAAGTCGGCGACGGCATTTCGAACCTTGCCCTCCTCTGGTTCGTGTATTCCATTACCGGCTCGCCGGTGAAAACCACCATCATCGGACTCATTCATACGATTCCACCGATCGTGCTCGGTCCTTTCATCGGCGTCTATGTGGACCGGTTGCCGAAAAAATTCTTCCTCATCGGATCGAACGCATTTCGGGCGGTGCTGATGGGTATCATCCCCTGCGCTGTTGCGACCGACACCTTCACGGTCGACCTCTTGTATGTCCTTGTCCTCTTCGACGCGGTGGCGATGGCGGCGTTCAGTCCAGCACTGACATCGTCGGTGCCCCTGGTCGTTCCGCGTGCGCAATTTACGGCAGCGAATGCGCTGCTCCAGAGCACCACCAGCCTCGGTATCATTTTTGGTCCAGCAGTGAGCGGAATAGGGATTGCGCTATTCGGTTCGCAGGAAGTGCTGTGTCTGAATGGGGTCACCTATTTTGTCGCAGCGTTATGTCTTGGGTTGGTACGGCTGGGGGCCATGCAGCCGGCTGCTGCAGAGCCCAAGATAACCGATGGTTCAGCGTGGAAAGATTTTATCGAGGGGCTGGCCTTCGTCGTGACCAAACAACGGATCATCCTGCTGCTGATCATGACCGCGGGGTGCTATGGATTCGGCGCCAGTGCGTTGTCGACGTTGTTTCCTGTCTTCGCGAGAAAGCTGTTGGGTCTGGGGCCGGTCGAGGTGGGCTACCTCTGGTCTTCCCTGGGAATCGGATTGCTCCTCATGTCGCTCATGCTCCTGTGGTATACAGAATGGACTCTCGCCGACCGAGTCAAGATCATTTTCTGGACGAGTGGGATGAGTGGGCTGGCGCTTGTGGCACTCGTCTGGATCAAAGACCTCTACCTGGTCAGTCTCCTCATGATTGTGATCGGAGGAGGGATGGGAGCGTTTACTCCAATCGCCTGGGGTATGGTGCAAGAATTGACGCCTCGAATGATGGTAGGACGAGTCCTCGGCCTCTATGGCACGGGTGCGATGACGGCCGCCATCACTGGGATCAGCATATTTGGCCAAGTGACAGAACGGTTTGGTGAAACGACAGGAATAGCGGGCATTGGCACAATCTTTCTTCTCACTGCCCTCCTCGGAGGCCGGTTGAGCCGGACCATTCGATACCGTGAGAGGGCATTATGAAAAATGCGTATCGTCGGAATGATCACTGTAGCATCGTCATCACCTCTTCCTCATTGACCGATGACCACATTGAGGTTCTGAAGCAGGGTGACACGTTCGGTGTGTTCGATGGAAACGGCGACATTCACTCTCTCAGAACGGGTTCGCAAGGACTCTACCACGGAGGCACGCGCTTTCTGTCCCGTTTCGAGCTGGCCATCAATGGAGAGCGGCCAGTGCTGCTCAGTTCAACCGTTAAAGAAGATAACGTCTTGCTGAGTGTCGATCTCACGAATCCCGCCCTGACCCGTGACGGGCAGGTAGAGATCGCGGGCGGGGCACTACACCTGTCTCGGACTCGGTTCTTATGGCAAGGGCGTTGTTTCGAACGCCTTCGAGTCCATAACTATAGCCTCCTTCCCATTCCGGTCCGGCTATCCTTCGCAGTGGAGGCCGATTTTGCCGATCTGTTCGAAGTCCGTGGGACCAAGCGAAGCCGGCGAGGTCGACGGTTGGAGGCGATCACGTTTAAAGATGGAATGTCCCTCGGGTATGAGGGGCTGGATAGTGTGGATCGGTGGGTTACCTTCCGCTGTGTACCAGCTCCGACTGCATTCCGTCCCGGTGAGATTCACTGTGACACGCTCTTGCCGGCGGGGAAATCCGCCCAGTGGGAGGTGACGATCTCCTGCGAGATCGAGAAGCGAATCAGCAGTAATCTCTCGTATAGGGCCGCATTCGTCGCAGAAGAACGCGCACGCTCCGTTGCGAAAGCCGATGATTGCCTTATTGTGACATCGAATGAGCAGTTCAACGCATGGTTGAACCGCTCGTTTGCCGATCTCCACATGATGGTCGCCGATACTCCCGACGGCCCATATCCCTACGCCGGTGTCCCCTGGTTCAGCACCCCATTCGGACGCGACGGTCTCATTACTGCATTCGAGTTCCTATGGGTCAATCCAAGCATTGCCCGTGGTGTATTGGCTTATCTGGCAGCGACCCAGGCGAAGGAGGTTATCCCGGAGCGAGATGCAGAGATCGGGAAAATTTTGCATGAAACACGCAAGGGAGAGATGGCGGCGCTCAACGAGATTCCTTACGGCCGTTACTACGGCAGCGTCGACGCGACACCGCTGTTCGTGATGTTGGCTGGAGCGTACTATGAGCGGACAGGTGATCGGGCCTTCATCAAGCACATCTGGCCAAATATCGAACTGGCGCTGCAGTGGATTGATTGTGCGGGAGATCTCGATGGCGATGGCTTTGTGGAGTACAGCCGCCGGTCGAAAGGAGGGCTCATCCATCAAGGATGGAAAGATTCATGGGATGCCGTGTTTCATGCAGATGGCACCTCGGCGGAAGGATCCATCGCGCTCTGTGAAGTGCAAGGTTACGTGTTTGCCGCTAAGCGGCACGCGGCTCAATTGGCCATAGCTCTGGGCCATGCGGACCAAGCCAGCCGTCTCCTCAAAGAGGCGACCAGGCTCCGTGCTAAGTTCGAGCGAAGTTTCTGGTGCAACGATCTCTCGTCCTATGCCTTGGCCTTGGACGGGCTCAAGCAGCCCTGTCGAGTCAGGTCGTCGAATGTCGGCCACTGCCTCTGGACTGGTATTGCCAATCAAGCGCATGGCATGAGAACAGCCAAAACCTTAGTGAGCGAGGATTTTTTTAATGGATGGGGTGTCCGAACCGTTGCCGCCACGGAGGTTCGCTTTAACCCCATGTCGTACCACAACGGATCGGTCTGGCCGCACGATAATGCGCTCATTGCAGCCGGGATGGCCTCCTACGGATTCAAACAAGGCGCATTGAAGATTCTTAGCGGTCTCTTCGATGCCAGCCGATTTCTCGATCTGCATCGGTTGCCTGAACTGTGGTGCGGATTCTCGCGCCGGCCGGGTGAAGGCCCGACGCTGTACCCGGTGGCCTGTAGTCCTCAGACCTGGTCTTCGGTTGCGCTGTTTCTGCTGCTTCAGTCCTGTCTCGGCTTGCGAATTGAGGCCCCACTTGCCCGCTTGTCGTTTTCGCAACCGGTCTTGCCGCCATTTCTGGAGCATATTGAAATAAAGAATCTCAGGATAGGAGATGCCGCCGTTGACCTCTCACTTGAACGTCGGGCGAAGGGTGTCGGTGTCTACATACTGCGGCGCGAAGGCCGAGTGAAAATTGTCGTCAAGAAATAATCGAATACGGCGCATTCCTTCATGGTGTAGGGTGATTCATTCATAGTGTAGGACGAGATGTTTAGTGAAACATCTTGTTCCAGACGGACAAAATGTTTCTTCCCGCTTCAATCTCCTTGTGTGACTGGAACGTGTGTTGAACCCGTTACGCAGGTGCATTCAATAAATTTGCTTATCTGGCGATGTTTTTACCCGTTGATCTGACTCGCGGCAACAGACATCCATGTCTATATTCATTGGACGCATTCTGAGTGATCGATGCGAAAGCTTCGATTTGCTGGAGCGGCCTGAGTCTTGCATTTCGTTATAACATTATGCCTAACAGCTGAGGTCTGGCTGAAGAGCTTGTCGACATTCGCGTTCAAGAAGTGAGGGTTCATGAAAGAGATGAATAATACCCAGTCAGTGAGCATTCCTGATGTGCGGAGAGCGCAGAAAATTGGAGCTGTGCCAGTTCTGCGCGATCTGGAAGGTCCTCTCTGTATTTATTGCGGGGGCCTTCGATATGTCCTTGTCTTTCGCGTGAGTGGAGATGGCCTGAACGGAATACTTAGGGGTCAATGCCTTCGTTGCTACAAACCACGAGAGTTGACCGTAGGCGAAATCGAACGGGGATGCCATTGAATTGAAGAACCATGTCAAGAACATG
>JBDTPK010000155.1:0-6484 GCA_039932735.1 Nitrospirota bacterium | reverse complement strand
CCTGATTCTGGATTGGCCGAGACACAGCCCAGGATGGCACCAACCACCGCACAAAGAACGCCCGCCTGGAAACCTCTGGCAACGGCAATCGCATGATTCATCTCCCGAGCCTCCTATTGACCAGGATTTCCGATGTGAAAATCTCTGTGACGGGAGTACAAGAAACTCTTTGCCTGAATTCATGCGTGAATCGTGCCTAAGAAAGCCTCGATGAGCTCTATACCCGATGAGTGAGAGAATGCATCACCAACTCCGATCCAATGAGGTGCGATGTGGCTGAGCCCAACATCCAGGCAGAACGCAGGCACTGACACAGGTTTCTTTGCCTGGAGCACGTATGGGGGGTGAATCCTTTTTGATTCTATCTGTATCCTTTTAGATTCTTTTTGTTCTGGCTCTCAGGTGCCCGGCTCCGATCGGAAGATTGTCTCTGTTCCCACCATACGTAGACGACCTCCCTTCTAAAATCGGGCTACTCGTCGCGTGACGGCGAGTCACTACACACAAATCTCTCAGGCCATTTGGCTCCCCGTCTTCTGGCAAGAAAGCTGCAAGAGCTTTGGTGTTAACTGTGGATGTCCCGCAAGAGGATTCAGGTTTCTTCCCTGTCGACGTGCAACGAGAAGATAACCCAAAGGTTCAGTCCAACATGGAAATTTAGATTGAAGTTTTAAAGAAAGATAACTAGAGTTTGGCCCCTTCAATTTTTATGCGTATAGGAACCTGCGTCGTAGGTACCTGCAAGATGCTCCGCACACTGAATAGTTAGACTGCCTCATGAGTCTGCACAATTGGAAACATAAGGGCAGACACCTCCTTCTCGCGAGCGCGACTGTCTTTGGTCTTATTCAAGTTTGTCAACCAGGACAAGCGTCCGCGCAGTTGCTGAATGACCAAGTCAATCAACTTTTAGACGATACTTGTGTACGCCTTCTTGGAGTCGGGAATAGTACTAACGGCCTTGGGTCTAACCTGACAGGTTTATGTACCGCCCCATCCGGTGGAGCCGGTGGGCCACTCCCGTTTGGAGCGGGCTCAACTGGCGGTGGTGCGGCATCGCTTCAAGGATCTGCCGCATCGATTTTGAATAGACTGTTGCTCCAGCGGTTGAATGAGACGGACGAGGAGGAAGGCCAAGAACATGCACGATCCTCCTCCATAAGGTTGAACCCCTTCGGCTCACTGCTGGCCGGGTTTGGACGCACCTCTTCCGTATCCTCTCCGTTGTATGCCTCCACGACAGGTGGAGGTGGGTCCATGGCGACCTTCACCAGTGGCAACCAGAGTCGATGGCATGGGTTAGGATTGTTCGCCACCGGGCTGGTCGAATCACTCAATCGCGATGTCACCACATTTCAGGATGGATACAAATCCAATATACTCGGCGTCACGGCTGGCGGGGATTATCGGTTCAACAGGCGGTTAGTCGCTGGTGCCGCCTTGAGCTATTCCAACGCCGATGGAGACTTTCGTAGCGGCGGAAGTTTCAGCACAAATTCCTATGGCGGCCTCTTGTTTGCCTCCTATTTGCCGACCGACAATACCTTTATGCAGGTAACCGGTGGCTACACACGCAACAATTATCTGGTTGAACGGGCTGCCAGTGCCTCCATCATTAACGGTAATACCGGCGCAACTACAACCACAAGCGGCCTCGCATCCAGCAATTCGAATGGCAGCGTCTTCAACCTCGGGCTCATGACCGGGTATGACCATCCTATTGGCCGGTTCACCATTGGTCCACGCGCGGGGGTGAACTACAGCAATACCAAGATCGGTAATTTCACCGAAAACGGTAGCACAGGGGTCGAACTCAAGTACGACGATCAATGGATCAATTCCCTCCAGAGTGTCCTCGGGATCCAGGGATCAGCCGCCTTTAGTACCGGCCTCGGGGTCCTGGTCTCGCAGGTGAATGCAGACTACATGCATGAATTTGCCAACTCCCAGCGATTCATCACTGTCCAATTCGCCGAGGACTTCCGCGACAATCCGACCAAGTTCAGGTTCCAAAACGATGTCCCCGTACGGAACTATTTCAATCTAGGGACCGGCCTCCTGATGGTCTTGCCGAATGGCTGGCAACCGTTCGTGAACTTCCGAGCAATGGTCGGCAACGAACAGTTCAATAATTACGCCGGCACGTTCGGGCTAAGGATCGAACTCTAATCCAACGGGAGATCTCTGCTTGTTGAGACGGAGAAATTTATCCACATTAGCCGAATGGGGTGAACAATAATGAGTACTACGATTTTTTGTAGAGTGTGGACAGCAGTGATCTTGTCACTTACATTCCTTGCGATTTCAGAAAATATCGTGATCGCCCAGTGTCCACCTGTTGGGGCTAATACCAAGTGCGGCACCATCATCACCATAAAGGATGAGGGTTTCACGGTTTCCCATAGCACCGAAGGTCCGTATGACACGATCGATGATACGTTGGTGGGTATTGTCAATCAAAGTACCAAGACGATCAGCTCAATCGAATTGAGATCGGGCCTTCCTGTTTTTGCATTTGATGGCGACGGGATCTGTGGGAACTCTCCACTCACAGGTTTACCTTATATCCCGAGACCGCCTGCCTCAGCCTGCCCGCCATTCCCGGCTCCCGGATCGACAGGGTATGAAACTACTGGCGTGAGCTTCACGAATATGAGTAGCACTTTCACAGAAGGCAAGGTGAATTTCTCTTCTTCGATCGCTGCTAATGGTGGAACGGCCTATTTTTCACTGGAAGAGGCGATTAGTTCCGCGCCTAGCTGTTCAGAAAAAATCGATCATTCTCTAAAAGTTTATACAAGCGCTATCGGTTCCAGGCCCAACGTTACTATGAACGCTGAGTTTACTCCGGTTGATGGGATTACCGCCGCAGCAAATTCTTGTGGTTTCGATAAGTTCAACTGGATATCTGAAATTACAGTACCCGCCCCAGTTACTTTTTGGAGAAGACCAACACCAAACGATGAGGCGAGACGCCTACTTCCAAATCAGGCCTATAACGATCCAGTTCAAGGTGGATTCACCTATGATCTCCATAATCCCATATGGAACTCATACCCTTATTACTGGGACGTTAATATAAATAATATGCCCTATTCGCTAGCTAACCATGTCACTGGCACCACGCTCAAATTCGATGACACACCCATGGATCAGTGTTTGCCTACCCCACCCTTACCCTCTTCTCCTGGTCCTGAATGCGCTGTAATAACCGGAGGTTCTACTAGAAGCTTTGCTGCCCCTAATAGTAAGCTCAATTTTACGACCCGCGTGGTTGGTATTCGTAATAGTGCGCTCGACGTCCCTGTCGAATTAGGAATCTTCTTCAAATGGGAAAGCACTTTTACTGGTACTGTGGGCGGGGCCTCTCGCACCGCCAACTTAGACGATCCGGATCCTGGCATTGGAACTGGTGGCATTACCATTACCGAAGTGCACGATACTGCTAATTATGAGTATAACGGCATCGCTGTGACAGCGGTAAATGGTGTCCCACTAGAATCAACCCCGCCTACCATTACGGTTTCTGCTACTCCGAAAAAACTATGGCCACCAAACCATAGCATGGTGCCGGTTACCGTCTCAGGCACGATGCAGGACGCTGGCGGTTCCGGGCTGAATCTGAACACAGCTGCCTACTTTGTTACAGACGAGTATGGTGTCGTGGAGCCCAAGGGTACCGTGATGGTGAATTCAGACGGAAGCTACCTCTTCACAATTCTACTGCAAGCCTCGCGGGATAAAGAGAACAAAGACGGTCGGCAATACACCATTACCGTCAGCGTGGAGGATAAAGCGGGGAACAAGGGATCTTCATCCACCGAGGTGATCGTTCCCCATGATCAAGGACATGAGCGTAAACACCATCCGAAGCATAACCGAGAGCACGATCGAGGGCATGACAGGGACCATGATCAGGAAGACAGTCAGAAACATAACGAGAGGGGCGACCGGGAGCATGATCGGAGGCATTGATACCTAATCTTGTCCTAGCCGGTTGGTTCGCAGCTGGCAACCAACCGGTAGGGGCTCCCATTGCTGAGCGCCACTGCATGAATTCTCGTCTCACATGGCCGCTTACTTCAAGGCTGACGAGCATCCGTGATGCCTCCGAGCCATGGTCGGCAACGAACAGTTTAACAATTACTCCGGTACATTCGGACTGCGAGTCGCTCTCTAGCTTCAGCAGACGATCGCCGTGATCTTTCTCTGTTCATTCGTGAGGTGGGAAAACCCGGCCACTCAGCGTGCCCGATGAGAGCTCATGCAGCAGCAGCGTTTATGAGTGATGCTGGCTAGAAGCGCTTCCCGGTTGGCACAAACACAAAATCGCCGAGGCCTTCGTGACCAGCCATGTGGATAGGCGCGTAGGTTGGGACCTGCTCGAACTTGAGTCGCTCGGCGGTTTGCACCACGTGAGCGCGCACGGCCCAATAGAGCCGTTCTGTTTCCAACGCGGTGGCATTGTCGGTGAGCACTTTCAAGAAGGCGGTGGCAAAGACTGAGTGGCCCGCTCCGCCATCGTCGAGGACGGGCTTCGCCCCGCCCGATGTCAAGGCCGTCCTGATTTTTCGATTCCCGAGTTCACGAAGCAACCCCTGACGGCTTTGATCGGCTACTTCCGATCCCACATGGCCCAGAGCCGAGCGGGTCAGCTTGCCCGCAAAACAGGAATCGGCCACCACCAGCACTTGCTTCGCCGGAATCAACTGCAACAAATCGGTAATCGCGGGAAACTCGATCCACTCCGAATTGTCCTGTAAGTCGCCCTCGATGGGAATCCAGTACCCTCGATCGATGGACGGTTCCAGAAACCCATGGCCTGCGTAATAGATGAGCAACTGGTCGCGCTCGGTCAGCGTCTTTCGCAACTCATTGAGCGCTTTCAAAATATCCTTCCGCGTTCCATCCTTGAGCAGCGTGACCTGAAATCCATAGCGGTCTTTTAACAGCGCTGCGACCGCAGTGGCATCGGCAATGGGCGTGTTCAAAGGCGCCCATTGGCGATAGTGATCGTTGCCGATGACCAAGGCGTGGTATTGCCCGAACCCGGTTGTCGTAATGACCTCCTCCTCTCCGGCCCGTGCCACCCCATCAGGCGTCATGACGATGAGCTTCATGCTGCCCTGCTTGTTCTGGGCATCAACTGCGAGGAGATCGATGGGAAAGCCGCGTGGGGATGCTTTCATACCGGACAGCGACACCACAAACATGCCCTGTTCGTCCGTGACCGCCTGTTGCCCATTGACCGTCAAGGATCGCAACCCTGCCGGCGCCGTCACGCGCCCGCTCAGTCTCGACTGTCGGCTCACATCGATCGTGACTGGGATGCGGCCCTGCTCGACTCGGATGCCACGAGTGAGCACCACCAGCGGATCGACGATCTGGATGGTCGGACCGCTGAGACCAAGATCCTGAGTGGGAGCGGTCTGGAGATGTGTAACTTGTCGTTTGGCTGTCTCTTTGAGCAAAGATACTTGTTGCTGGAGTGTGGCGATTTCCTTCTCCCGCTCCTTCACCACTCGTTCTTGGTTCACCAGACTGGTCGCCGGTGATGCTTGTGCCGGTGTTGACGACTTTGCTCCCACCTTGGTTGCCTCTGTCTTGAGGCGCTCCAGCGTTTGTCGCTCTTCATCTAAGAGGCTGGCTCGCTCAGTCAGGCGGGTGCGCGCCGCTGCCAATTCCTGCTGTAACCCCTCGACCTGCCCTTCCTGTTTCCTGGCTTCATCTGACAAGGGCTTCCCGCCATCGTCGCTATGACCGGATGCTTTCCCCTCGCGCAACCCCGATGCTTTCGCATACCAAGCGCGGGCTGTGCCCTCGTTCTTTTCAACGCCCAGTCCCTGCTCGTAGAGCCGCCCTAAGTTAACGGCGGCCCGGCTGATCCCTCGCTCAGCGGCTTTCTCATACCAACTGGCGGCTTGCGAAAAATTCGGTTGCCCCTCAGCCCCCTTCTCGTACAACACACCAACATAATATTGGGCATCGGGATCGCCTCCCTGGGCGGCGCTCATCCACACTTTCATGGCCGTCCCATAGTCTGCACGATCCAACGCCACATACTCCCCTCCTCGGATTGCACAGTCCTCCGCCGTGGTTCTGATGGGACGGCGGGCTGTGACATAGGTCACTTGGGTGCCGAGCTGCCGGATTTGACCTGGGAGGAGACAATCGACCACATCAAAAGGATCCGCAGATCGCGGATCTTTCAGATTGAGAGGTGAGAGATCTGAGCCCTGATCGGACACACAGCCAAGCATGATAGCAAGGCCCAAGCCCAAACTCATAAACCCGGTCGGTCGAAGAATCTGTCGGTGTTGTGTCATCCCACTCCGCATAATTTCCATTGTCTTGGCAGGTGAGCTTACCTATAATTCCCTTCCATTCCAAGTGGAATTGATGAAGATCGACGGTCCGCACGCAACATAAAGGAGGACTCCATGGTCCTGCATAATTTGAGACGTAGGAGTAGGCACCTCATTCT
>JBDTPK010000154.1:0-6495 GCA_039932735.1 Nitrospirota bacterium | reverse complement strand
CATCCGCGACTGCCGCTCGCACGAATCACCATTCCCACCACACTCTGCGATTAAGACTGCTGTCTCCTACCGTGACTTGTAGCATCTGTGAGCATCCGTGAGCAGACATCAGTAGACAAGATGCCTGATCGCCTCTACATTTGCGTTTTTGTTGAGTGCGAATGTCGGAAGGAGAATCACGATGCGACGAGTTGTCCCTTCGTTGACAATGTGTTTGTTGCTGGTGGCTATCGCCTTCTCTTCGGCAGAGGCTGAGCAGGGCGTCAAAGCGGATCTAACGCTTAACCCGATCCTGCCGGTGTTCGTCGGGCCTGTGCCGATTTCACCTCCTGCTGTCCGGTTCGATGAGCATGCCACTGTGCATTTGGCCTGGCTTGAGAAGACGGGACCGGTTGGAGCGGTGAAAAGCGTCCGCATCGGACAAGAGAGCAAGGCCGTGGCGATCCCCGTGCAGGTAAATCCCGAAGCTCTCCCCCCTGACGCGTTTCATCAGGCTCCTGGGCTCGCGACCGGCAAAAATGATCATGTCTTTGTGTCGTGGTCAACCACGAATCGATCTCCTGGCTCTCTGTTCGCATCGGATCTGCGAGTGGCGCGGTCGCAAGACGGGGGACAGACTTTTCATCCTCCGGTGCAGGTCAATGACGACGGCCTGCCGATCAGCCACACGTTTGAGGATATGGTGGCAGGAAATGGCTCCGACCTGTATGTGGCCTGGTTGGATGGAAGAGGCAAAGACCAAAGCGGCGCCGCGGTGCTCTTTGGCTGTTCCAACAATCAGGGACAGACCATGGGCAAGAATCTTACGGTGGATGGGATGGCCTGCCCCTGCTGTCGCCCCATGGTGGCGGTGGCGCCGAACGGCCATCTCTGGGTGGCCTGGCGTAAAACCTTTGCCGGCAATGTGCGAGACATCGTCCTGGCCAAGTCCGAGGATCGCGGACAGACCTTTTCGTCACCTCTGCTGGTCCATAAAGACAATTGGGTCTTCTCAGCTTGTCCGCATCGAGGCCCGTCGATCGGGTTCGATCGTTTTGGGCGAATCTATGTCGGCTGGTACACCGAAGGAACGGATGAGCAACCCCGACTGTTGGTTGCGACCTCTGATGACCAAGGCCGGACATTCAGCTCCCCCCTGTCCCTTCACACGTCGACGACGTCGTTGCCTGATCAGATGAGGATGGCGGTGCATCCGGATGGCGCGGTCGTGGCGGTTTGGGAAGAGATCACCGGCGTTCGCAAGCGGGCTGTGATGCGCGTATCGATGGATCGCGGACAACATTTCGGCCCGTTACAGGTCCTGAGCACCGGAGCCAAAGCGGAATATCCCACCGTGGCCATTCACGACAATGGCGCCGTCGCCTTGAGTTGGACGGAGCACGCCTTTCCGATGAACCGTATTCTCTTGCAACGGGGAATGCTGACCCTTACCGCGCTTACCGGACAACCATGAGGCGATCGATCACGCTGGATCGTGCTATCTGGATAGACAGAATGCAGCCCGTCCGCAGCGGACTCGTGTTGTACGTTCTCATCTGCATGGCTGTCGGTGTGGGAACGATATTGTGGGATGGTGCAGTTGTCATAGCCTCCGCCGACCCCTCTCACTCCGACGAAAGATCGCGACCAGCAACCGAGCCCCAGACTGTGAAGAACTACGCGCTCCTCCATGGCCGGTGGTTTGACGGCAATGGTTTTCACCAGGCCACATGGTACTCAGTCCAGGGACGACTGACTCGCACTGCACCGGACGGCGCCGTCGAAGCGGTGGATCTTGCCGGTGCGTTCGTCGTTCCTCCCTTCGGCGAGGCCCACAACCATAATGTAGAGGGCCAATGGAACGTGCAGGCGGTGAGTGACCGGTATCTGAAGGACGGAGTGTTTTACGTCAAAAATCCAAATGACGTTCGCGATTTCGCAGTCCCCCTCAGGAAGCAAGTGAATCGACCTCAGACCATCGACGCCGTCTTTGCGCATGCCGGGATGACCGGGACAGGGGGCCACCCTATTGGGTTGTACGAAGACATCTTACGAGTGCATCGCTACGAGCCGATCATCGGCCATCGAGAGATAGGGTGGTTTGAGAACCGCGCCTATGTCGTGGTGGACACGGAGCACGATCTCGATGAGAAGTGGGCTCTGATTACCAGCGGCAACCCTGACTTTCTTAAGGCGTACCTCGTGCACTCAGAGAATTTCGTCGCCCACCAACGCGACGGACATCTGAACGGGCGAACCGGGTTGAACCCCAGGCTCCTGCCCAGGATCGTATCAAAAGCGCATGCGATGGGTCTGCCGGTGACGGTCCATGTCGAAACGGCATCAGATTTCAGAATCGCGACACGAGCCGGGGTGGATGAGATCGCCCATGTACCGGGCTGGCTGGTGGAGAGCGTGCAGGATGCCCAACGGGCTCGACTCACCGAGGAAGACGCGCAACTTGCCGCAGAGAATGGGATTGTCGTGGTGACGACAACGGTCGCAGGAGCGGCGATGCCCGGAACCGTGAGTGCTCACCCTCATGGTCACAAGCCGGACCAAGCAATGCCGGAAGCGAGCTTGGATTCCCCCACAAATGACGTGGACCTTCGCGCTCTGGCGCGTGACGTACAGCGCGCCAATATCACGCTGCTGCACCGTCACGGAGTCAAGCTGGCGATCGGCAGTGATCATGCTGAAACATCGTTGGCTGAAGTGATGAACCTCAGAACGCTGCTCCCTTTGGACAATTTGACGCTGCTGAAACTGTGGTGCGAAGCCACGCCTGCGGCGATTTTCCCTGGCCGCAAGATCGCACGATTCGAGGAAGGATACGAAGCCAGTTTCCTGGCGCTTGATGGAAACCCTCTGAAAGATTTCAACCATGTGCAGACGATTCGCTTGCGCTTTAAGCAGGGATTCTCCCTGCCGCCTCCGGGCCAAGGAGAGAGGACACTATCAAAAGAAACTGGCCCGGCGCACCTGCATTAGAGCAGGAGCCGGACCCGACAAGGCAGATAGCACCATGCCTTTGTATTTTTTCCGCTCGTGAGGAGATGACGTATGAATCGTAAAAGGGCTTGGGACACAATCTATGCCCTGCTGGTCTGTCTTGTGATCAGTGTGATGAGCACGGTTCCCTCTGTGACCTGGGGCGCCGAGGAACCAGCCGGACGGGAGGCCACGGAGTTGACGATGGAGGCGGTCCAGGTGGAAGGGCAGCGGATCGAAAACGTGAATGACGTCAAACGGGAGTTTGCACGCAGGCCGGGCAGCAATATTCTCATCGAGGAAAAACAGATCACGGAATCTCGTGCGCTCAATCTTCAAGATGTCTTGCAGTTTGCGCCGGGGGTGCGGTTCCAGTCACGTTTTGGAGCGGACGAGGGACAATTTTCGATCAGAGGCACCTCGCTCCGTAACAACTTTCATCACCGGGGCATCAATATTCTCATCAACGGAATTTATTTTGGTGATGCCGATGGATTTTCGGATTTTGAGTCCATCGACCTCTTGGCCTATGAACGGATTGAAGTCTACAAAGGAGCCAATGCGCTACGCTATGGCGCGAACACAATTGGTGGCGCCATCAATTTCGTACCACGTACGGGCTACAGTGCTTCATCTCTACAAATGCGAGCAGAAGGCGGGAGCTACGGTATGTACTTAGGCCAGGTTTCAAGCGGCAAGGTCTTGCCGTTCAAGATGGGCAGTATGGACGCGACGGCCGATTATTACGTCAGCGTGACCGGTAATCACCAGGACGGATTTCAGGATAACAGTCAGCAGTCCCGGCAACGCATCAATGCCAACGTTGGGCTTCAGCTCGGCAACCATCAAGAGATCCGGGCGTATTTTCTTCAGTCCAATGTGTCCGAGCGAATTCCAGGATCCCTGACCAATGCCCAACTTTTTGCCAATCCCAACCAGGCGGGAGGACAAACCCCGCCGGGGACACCTCCGTTCTTTGCCTGTGTGTCGAATAACCAGACGTGCAAGTGGGGACGCTACTATAACCAGCAGCGCATCGGACTCGCCTATCACAACGAGATTGCCCCCAACCAGGTGTTTGAGATCGTCCCCTACTTTTCGTACCAGCATGTCGACCATCCAATTTTTCAGACCCTTCGGCAAGACAACACCAATGTCGGTGGCGAGTTCCGCTACCTCAACACAAACCAACTGTTCGGACTCAATCACTCCTTCGTGGCTGGATTTCAACCCCGCTACGGGAATCAGCATCAGACCAGGTTTGTAAATATCAACGGCGACATCGGGGCTATGACACAGAACTACTATGCCCGGACGACGTACTTTGGAGCCTATGCCGAAGATTCGCTTGATGCGACAAAAGACCTGACGATCGTCGTCGGTGCCCGATGGGACAACAGCGGACGCCAGGCCAACGTTCAAAACTTTGGTCCGGCCGGCAATCCATTTGATCCCAATACTCCGTCTACGCTGAGCAATACCCAGCAGCCGCTCCGGCATTTCGATGCCATCAGTCCAAAAGTGGGTATGGTATATCGAACAACTCCGATATCACAGTTGTACTTCAACGCCAGCCGGGCCTATGAAGCACCGATCAACGTTGAACTCTTATCGTCCGTTAATGCGAACGGCAGCCAAAATACGGGGTTTCTCGATCTCGATGCGCAGCGTGCGTGGCAGTTTGAATTGGGACACCGTGGCACTTCCGCCGATAAGCGCTATAGCTGGGATGTGACCGCCTACGACTTGGAGATGAAGAAGGAAATCCTTGCATCAAACATCAACAACCAGAGCACCTTCCAAAACGCCAATGGCACACGCCATACGGGCGTCGAAGCCGGTGGGGCCATGGTGTTGACCAGGGGATTGTTTGCGCAAGTCGGGGGCGGCAGGGAGGATAGTCTCCAAACGCGAGTGGCCTATACCTGGTCTCGATTCAAGTTTACGGACGATGTATACGGCGCGGGGGTGCTCATCGCGAAGGACGGTAATTGGGTGGCTGGCGCGCCTGAGCATAACCTGAACGTAGAGGTTCGCTATGATCACCCGGCCGGCTGGTGGGTGGCGCCGAACTTCGAGTGGATGCTCTCGGGGTTTTACACAGACTATCAGAACACGGTGAAAAATCCATCCTATTTCGTGCTCCATCTCAAATCCGGGTGGAACATCACGGAGCGACTGACCTTCTACGCGGAGGGAAGAAACCTCACGGACAAGACGTATGCGGGAGCGGTCGTTGTCAACGACTCACTAAACCGCTTCGCGAATCCATCGCAAGGACTCAGCGCCTATGCAGGACTGGAGTACAAGTACTAGACCGCATTATTGGAGGTTTAAGGCCGAGATAACTCCTACTGTTTTTTTCGCTCAACGTTGACCTCAGCCTGCCCCGGTCGGGAGGCTGTTGTGAAGCGAGAATACTTCAACACTGTAGTATCCGTGAGCAGACGTCGGTAGACAAGTTGTAGGCGGGGTCGCATGAAAGTGAATTCTGGGAGGAGCTCATGACATGGTCTGATGTGTGATCATGCAGCACCCTACAATAGTAAATAAACCTACGGGCACAGAAGGTAAAAATGGCTCAGCATACATTGTGTCCAGGCATGAAGACGCTCGGCATCGTCTCCACCATTCGTCACTATCTGGAATGGCCCCCTGCCCGCTTTATTCCTAATCAACAGTCGGCCGCTTTTGGCACAACGTCTTCGCGCGATAGGGATATTCTCTTCCAGATGCGGGCCCCTGCAGTATACCGCCGTGGCTTAAATCTAGCGTCCGAGCTCACTCCGATGTCATGAGTGCAGGCAAGGCACTGCTTGCGCCATCTTTCCGCAAGGGACGGATGTGACTGACTTTCTCGCTTTAACTTCAGGAGGGTATATGAAACGGTTTCTGACGACTTTATTAGGAGTCAGCCTAATACAATTATGTATCGCCAACACTAGCGTGTTTGCGCAAGACGAGTCCACTCGCCTGGGAGCGCAGGAGCCGGCAGAGTTGGACGTCGAACCCGTCTTCGTGACCGCCACGCGAACAGAACGGTCGCTGGCCGATATGCCCGTGAGTGTCTCGGTGGTGACTCGGCAGGACGTCAAGGACGCACCCGCGATCGGTACGGACGACATCCTGCGCACCGTCCCCGGTATCAACATGCCTTTTTTGAATAGCTTCACGCAACATCCGACAGGCAACCTTGCCGGAATGCGAGGCCTGGGTGATCTTCGTACCCTGGTTTTAGTAGATGGGGTTCCTCTGAACGATCCCTTCTTCGGGACGACGCAATGGAACATGGTGCCGAAGGAGACGATTGAACGAGTGGAGGTAGTCCGCGGAGGAGCGTCCAGTCTATGGGGCAACTTCGCGATGGGAGGGGTCATTAACATTATTACCCGCAATGCCGTAGAAAGAACGGTGAGCCAAAGCCTGATGGGCGGATCCAATGGAACGTTTCGGACGAACACCTATGGCAGCAATCGGATCAATGATCGATTTGGAATCAGTGCAAATGTCAATTACCAACAGACG
>JBDTPK010000153.1:0-6517 GCA_039932735.1 Nitrospirota bacterium | reverse complement strand
GCGTTTTGGATCCAACTCAAGGCCCCACTCAAAGCGAAGTGGGAGAAGATTACGGATGCAGATCTTCTAGAGATCGCGGGCGATCTGGCCACGTTTACGACCGTGCTGGCGAAACGATATGGCGCAACTGAAAATGGTGAGGTCAACACCTGGGCCAACCGCCGCTACTCCCATTGGTCCGGAAACTATACGAGTAAGTATGCAGACCCGGTGAAGGTAGCCTGACGAACGGCACGAGCTGATCGTACGAGAAGAGGGCCGATGCACACTCCACTCACGAAGATTGCGACAATGAGAGCCCTGACGAGGGAGAGGAAAGGATCATTCCATGAAAAAGATTGTGATCAATAAGAGCTACGACAAGTTTTGCGTAAGTCATCAAGCGTTTACACGATTGCGTGAACTGGGCCAGCAAGATGCGCTGACGGAAACGGATCTCGGCGCCTATTGGCCCGAAGCGGCAACGCCGAACGAACCGAGTCTCAATCAATGCGGAAAGCTGATCCCGCGCGATGATCTGAAGCTGGCTCAAGTTGTGGAGGAACTCGGTGGGGCCGCCAACGGTCATGGGGCAGAGTTGCGGGTCGTGACGATCCCGGATGACGTCTTGTGGGAAATCAGTGCCGTGGGTGGGGTAGAGCACATCAGCGAAGTGCATCGGACCTGGGCGTAGCCTGCATTAGTCCTGAGTGCGTTTACCTCAAGTGCCGATCCGCTGGATGACAAACCTTCAGCCAGCTGACTTGCCCCTCGGCTCCTCAACGTATTACACGAGTACGCACTGAGCCCTCACGGGTTCGCACGACAGGCGTGCGACACGGCTCAGCGATTTCAAGACGAGCCGTCACGATGAATACGGGTTCGTTAGGCCTTCTCCAGAAGCTGCCCCGGTGTCATGTCCTGTGACCTATCAAGGAACAACTTGGCGCGCTGAAACGCATTGGTCCTTGCTTCCCATTCCGTCTTGTAGGCCCTCGGCGAATCCTGGCCTGGTGGGCCGCCGTCAGGATCGCTGAACCCCGGAATCGAAAACTTGCACAACCATTTACCATTCTTGATCTGGCTGGTGACCAAGATGACTTTCTGGCCTTTGGAGTAGCAGGTTTCTGTCATGGGTGCCTCTAATTCTGGTAAAGTACTGAAAATATTGCCAGGATTTCATGTGTGCCATGGGTCGGTCAACCGAGTCCGGTGCGATATGCACGCGCCGGTTCCTTTGATCAACTAGCCCCACCAGCCTCGCGAGTCTTGGCCTGCTGCTAGGATAGCTTGACGAAGCGATCTGGAGCTAGGACGCTGTGCAGCGATTGTGTCACAGCGCGGCGATAGGGAGCCTTCTGTCGCAGCATGATGACGAGGTCCTCATCGTCGATCAAAATAGACAAGTCGCCTTCGGTCACGAGCTGTCGGTCTGGAGCCCCGATGTTCATGCGATATTGAGTCTTCCCGTCCGGATTCCGGTTTGGTCCGCTGACAATCTCGGTGAGCCCATCAATGAATCCGACATGTCCTTCATGCCGGTGCTTGACCTTGGTGCCATCAGGAATGCGGATCCAGGTCTTGGATATTCCTGGTTTTATGGGCTTGACGGTATTCGCGATCATGGTCTCTCCCTGTAATCCGTTATGGAATGAAGAATACTGTCGACCTTTTCATCACCTACACCACTGTTGCCAAGATGTCGAAGCACCGTTCTTCTGCGAGGTGCCTCGAACCGTGCATGACATGAGTCGGTATGTCGTTGACGGAAGAACAGCGGAGCCTATCTATAGGAGCGATCCACTGGCGCGTCGGCAGCACCGAATGCAACGCGAAGAAAGGATCGTACCCATGGTTCAGCGCATCCCTGACACTGTACCACACACACGTCTGCCATAGCGAACAGATGGGCGAATACACTGGTCAGTCGATCCTCGCCCACCGATGGTTGCTTGACGTGCGATCGCCGAACGATGCCCTTCTCAGTGCGCGCGGTTCCATTTCGTACAACGCTCCTTCCTCTTCTATTGCTGAATCGCGGAGAGCAACCATTTTCTGTTCTGGTATCGCATTAAGGTCAATACTTTGCCGGACTCTGTCGGCGTCTCTTCGCTGCCCTCGACAAGATAGCCTGGTTCTCCTCGCGGCTTGTTCAAAGACGCGGTGTAGTCACGGGTGCTCCAGCGAAGCCAAATCGTCGCGTCGTGCGTCGTGTCTTCGACCCAAGGTTCCAGAACATCTGCCTGTACAAGACTGACGTCCTCTACATGATTTGCGATATCCAGACTGGGTTGCTAGGCCAAGATGGTGTTGAAATACGATAGCATTTCTGGTGTGACGGGCCGCCGTAATCCGGCTAGTCCGCATTATTCATGAAGGTTCGTCGCGAAAGCGTACAGACGCAAAGCGAGACGGGCACTCGGAGGCGGGAAGCCCTGAGGCATACTCGTGCAGCATGTCGAAGGGCTGAACGGCGAGACTGCCCGTCACAGCCGTGTATCCACGCCTTTAGGAGAAGCGATATGAATAATGCGGGCTAAGTCTTGGTTGCTCCAGGCCATTTGCACATCGGTCAGCAGTTGTTGAAAGGCCGCTCGATCAGCGGAGGTGAACTCACTGGCCACTGTCATGGTCTGGAGGGTCGTGGCAGAAGGGTCTGATAACAGATTGCCGTTGACTGCGATGCTCGGTGTGATTCCTAAAAAGTCAGGGACGGGTCGTCGTACTTTCAGGAAATAATAGAAAGTCCCTGCTCCCAAGAGCATAAGTATGAGAAGGATCCGGGTGGAGCTATGAGCGTTGTTGTATTCACGTGTTCGCGTCCTTTCCATCGATGTCAGAGGTCCACTAATAACCGCACTTCGCCATCCTGGCAGACGGCCCATGAAAACCTATTATTCAAAAACATTCAGGTTACGTGCACTGCCTTGGATAGATAGACCGATCAAGAGGCGGTTTAAAGGAGTCGGCAAGGCGGCTCTGTACCGCACGCAACGAGTAACCGTTATCCATCTAAATGATTCATCCAAGCTTGCTTGCGCTCACATCAGGAATGGTGCCTGACTGATCGTCCACTGCACGCGACTTTCTCACGCGCCCACCCACTGGCACGCCGAGACGTGCCATCAGCCCGGACGAGGGGCCTCCGATTCTTCGATTTCCCCAGAAGGAGTGGGCAGATTGTTCTTCACTGCGCGCATCGAGCGACTACCGCTTTATCGTGGGGGCTCTGCGAGCAAGAAGATCATCAGACCCCATCCTTCTCCATTTTTGTCGTGCCGGGATGGTATGATAGGCGTTGTGCCATAGAACGAGTTTCCTATCTCTACTTTTACAAGGAGTCCATGCCCATGAATCTGGCGCGTAACATCATCGGAATCTCGTTGGGAGTCCTGCTGTTCTCAGGCGTCGGCCTTGCGGCAGAGCCGACTGAGGTTGAAAAATTCGTGAAGGCCCGCGTTGAGATCGGCGAGATGATGACGAACTACTTTCAGGGTGGCGGCCAGTTCAAGGATGGGCAGCGGCCGTCGCCTGAGCAGATGAAGGAAATGGGTGCGGACATCCATGCGAAACTCGGCAAGCTATTGGAAAAGTATGATCTGACGGTCGAGGAGTATCGAAAGCGTAGCCCGGAGGTCTTCGCCGATGACGCGGCGGTGAAGGGCTATCTCAACGAGCATCCAGATATGAAGACGCGATACGAGGCGCTTCCGCTGGATCGGATGGGGCGCGGTGGCAGTACCGGGCGAGGATACTAAACGCGTCAACCTGTTTCCACTGGCCTCCCCTATGTGTGAGTGATGAGGAATCGCTCTTATCGACGAAGAGGAGACCGGGATGATCATTGAAGATATTGAGTCGGCTGATCTCGATACTCCCACGGGGCTCATGCGCACGTATCTCTTTCGTCCTGTGGCGGAGGGGCGGTATCCAGGTCTGGTGCTGTTTTCGGAGATCTTTCAGGTCACGGGACCAATCCGGCGTACGGCGGCAATGTTCGCGAGCCACGGATTTGTGGTAGCGGTCCCGGAGATTTATCACGAACTGGAACCGGCCGGCACCGTGCTGGCCTACGACGATGCCGGCGCCGAGCGCGGCAATCGGCATAAGGGTAATAAGGCATTGTCGAGTTACGACGGCGACGCAAGAGCCGCGCTGGATTGCCTCAAGTCCTCACCGCACTGCACAGGTAAGCTGGGCGTCATGGGGATCTGCATCGGGGGACATTTGGCGTTTCACGCGGCGATGCAACCTGACGTGTTGGCCACTACTTGCTTCTATGCAACCGATATCCATAAGCGTAGTCTGGGCGTGGGCATGCGCGACAACAGCCTGGACCGGATCCGGGAGATCACAGGCGAGCTGTTGATGATCTGGGGCAGGCAGGACCCACATATTCCGCGCGAGGGGCGAGCGCTGATCTACAACGCTCTGAGTGATGTCGGGACACATTTCCAGTGGCATGAATTTAACAACGCGCATGCCTTTCTTCGCGACGAAGGTCCTCGTTACGATCCGGCTACGGCCCAGATCTGTTACGGCATGGCGCTGGAGCTATTCACCAGAAAACTAGGAGAAGGCGATCGGCGCACAACAGCGGGATCGTACTCCTCCAAGGCATGACCCTTGTGCTCGCCTCGCCGCACATTAATTGACTCTCCTTTGACCCATCCATATAATGCCGTTCGATTGTAGATTTTTCTGCCTTTCCAGACAGTTATGGATTTTTTCCCCAAGACATCTGTGGCGGAGAAATGGGAGATGGTTCGTGCCGAACTCTCCCATGCCTTTTCGACCACGTCCGAGGTCCAGGTGCCCACGACCGAAGACCTCGCGCTGCTTGAACGGGTAGCCGATGAGGTAGTGAAACGGGGCATGGTTGCTCCTGCCACGGTGTTTCTGGAATCTCTTGGTCCCATGAACTTTCTCGGCAGTCAGGCGCTGTATTTTCTGACCCCCATCGTGGAATGGGCCTTTCAGGCAAAGGAAGTCGAACAAGTGGCTCGACTGCTTGAACGTCGCGATACGATTTCCCGTCTCATTACCCTGATCGAAACGAAGTCTGCTCCCCAAGCTCCTCCCCAGGCTCCTCAAGGAGCCTCCGCTCAATGACTGTGCCGAGTCCAGCACCGATCAAGCCAGTGAGTTCCCATCCGTTCAACGTTATTGTGGCGACAGATTGTGGCAGTACCACGACCAAGGCCATTCTGATTGAGAAAGTCGGTGATGAGTATCGACAAACCTATCGCGGTGAAGCCCCGACCACGGTGGAAGCGCCGTTCGAAGATGTGACACGCGGGGTGTTGAACGCGATTGCGGAAATTGAAGAACTCTCCGGACGGAAAATCCTCGACGGCGACCAGATCATTACGCCCTGTCGCGATGCGACGACTGGGGTCGATATCTATATTTCTACCAGCAGCGCAGGTGGCGGGTTGCAAATGATGGTAACGGGGGTGGTGCAAAACATGACAGGGGAGAGCGCGCAACGGGCGGCGCTTGGGGCCGGCGCGATTGTGATCGATGTGCTCGCATCGAACGACGGCCGGTTGCCGCATGAAAAAATCGAGCGCATTCGTACGATGAGGCCGGACATGATCCTGATGTCAGGCGGGACGGATGGGGGGGCGGTCACCCATGTAGTCGAGATGGCGGAGTACATTTCGGCAGCGGAGCCGCGCCCCCGGTTCGGGGCCACATACAAGCTTCCGTTGATCTATGCGGGAAACAAAGATGCGCAGCCGCAAGTGAAGAAGATTCTTGGCGAGAAAGCCGCGTTGGTGCTGACTGACAACATTCGGCCTGTGCTGGAACGAGAGAATCTCGCGCCGGCGCGGAACAAAATTCACGACTTGTTTCTCGAACATGTCATGCAGCAGGCGCCGGGCTATAAGAAACTGATTGAGATGGCCGGTGCGCCGATCATGCCGACGCCGGCGGCGGTCGGCGTCATCATGGAAACGATTGCTAAACGGGAACATTTGAACTTGATTGGGGTGGACATCGGCGGCGCAACCACAGACGTGTTCTCAGTCTTCGAGGGACTCTTCAATCGAACCGTCAGCGCGAACCTCGGGATGTCGTACAGTATTTCCAACGTGTTGGCAGAAGCCGGGCTTGCCAATATCATGCGCTGGGTGCCGTTCACAATCGACGAACAGACGCTCCGCAACCGGATTAAGAACAAGATGATCCGACCGACGACGATTCCACAGACGTTGGACGAGTTGCAGATCGAACATGCAATTGCCCGCGAGGCGCTCCGGCTCGCCTTGATCCATCATAAATCTCTCGCGACGGCTCTCAAGGGCATACAACAAGAACGCACGATCTCGGATGTGTTCGAGCAGCAGCAGTCCGGCAAGACACTCATCGACATGCTCAAGTTGGACTTGATTGTCGGGAGCGGTGGGATTCTGTCCCATGCGCCGCGCCGCGTACAATCGATGTTGATGATGGTGGATGCCTATGAACCGCTGGGGATGACGAGGCTCTCAGTGGACAGCATCTTCATGATGCCGCATCTCGGCGTGCTCTC
>JBDTPK010000152.1:0-6527 GCA_039932735.1 Nitrospirota bacterium | reverse complement strand
ACTGAGCTAGCCCCCCACTCGACCGGTCTTCAATCAGTGAGACGGACGCCGCACCTACATTGCATTATACACAACCGTTTCCCGAGTCTCTAGCCGAAACAGGTTGAGGTTCAGATTGAGGCTTGAGAAATATGATGCATTTCGCCAGCCATAGCCTTGGCCTCATCCTGCCTGCGCGAAGGACTATGACGGGCTGATTATCGAGTCACCCTCTGGCTTTCCAGCCTCGATGAATACGTGCCGTCCTTCAACCCGCAGACGCTCCTCGGCGAACAGTTGGACTGCCCGCGGATAGATTTTGTGTTCTTGTTCAAGAATTCGAGCGGCAAGTGTGTCGGGAGTATCCTCATCGAGAACCGGAACTGCCGCTTGTAGAATGATCGGTCCTTCATCCACACCTTCCGTCACAAAGTGGACTGTGCATCCTGCGAGTTTGCAGCCCCACTCGATCGCTTTCTTCTGTACCTCCAGCCCTGGAAACGAGGGCAACAGGGACGGGTGAATATTCATGATGCGATTGGCAAAGGCCTCCACGAAGACTTTGGTCACAATCTTCATGTACCCCGCCAGCAATACCAATTCTACATCGTGCTGCCGAAGCACGCCGAGGAGCTCACGATCATAGGCTTCGCGACTATCGGGTCTTCCTGCATAGGGCTTGGGATCGACGAAGAGGTCAGGAAGTCTGTGGCGGCGGGCGCGCTCTAATGCCGGGGTGTCCTTCTTGTTGCTGATGACGGCGACGATCTTCGCCTGCATCGTTCCTGCTTCGATCGCATCGATGACGGCCTGAAGATTCGATCCGCGCCCGGATGCCAAGACGGCGACTCGCAGCGCATCCGATCGTTTAATCGACATACTCCACCAATGGTCCTGTGCTGGTCGAAGGTACGATGGTCCCGATCAGGCAAGCGGGATCGCCCAAATCCGTGGCGCGTGCGATAACAGATTGGGCGGCTGATGCCGGCACCACGAGAATCATCCCGATCCCCATGTTAAAGACGCGGTACATCTCCTCACGCTCGACCTGTCCAAGCCGGGCAATCGCGTGGAAAATAGGCGGCACGGGCCAGGCACTTCGCCGCACCTGTGCACGAACACTAGAGGGAAATACTCGTGGGAGATTCTCGGTAATGCCGCCACCAGTGATATGAGCGATGCCGTTGATCTGATATTCCTGGATCAAGGTGAGAATCTGTTTGGCGTAAATTCTGGTCGGCGTCAGCAACACATCTCCAAGCGGCTGATCGAGTTCAGGCAAACGACTGGCCATGCTGAGTTTGGCCTGATCCAGCAAGACACGGCGTGCCAGAGAATAGCCGTTGCTATGGAGGCCGGTCGAAGCCAAACCAATCAGGGCATCGCCCGGTACTATACTGCGGCCATCAATGATCTTCGGTCGATCCACCACACCAACGGCGAACCCCGCCAGATCATACTCGCCCTCCGCATAGAAGGACGGCATTTCAGCGGTTTCCCCACCGATTAAGGCGCAGCCGGCCTGACGACAGCCCTCGGCAATCCCCTTGAGCACGGACTCCGCCTTGAGGACGGCCAGCTTTCCCGTCGCGAAATAGTCCAAGAAGAACAGCGGTTCGGCCCCGCTGACCACGATGTCATTGACACACATGGCGACCAGGTCGATCCCGACGGTATCGTGTTGATCCGTCAGAAAGGCGATCTTCAATTTCGTTCCCACTCCATCGGTGCCGGAGACAAGGACCGGTTCGGCATAGCGATGGGCCTGCAGCTTAAACAATCCGCCGAACCCGCCAAGGTCCGTGAGAACTTCCGGGCGGAAGGTGGATCGTACCAGTGGTGAGATCCGGTCGACGAACTCGTCGCCCGCATCGATATCGACTCCGGCATCTCGATAGGTTGTCATAGGGGGGGCATCTTAGCGGAGGGCTGTTACAGTGGTCAACGCACAAGCACTATTCGAGCGATGGCCTCAACTTTTCACTTACACCCTATGGTGCGAAGCGGCTGGGATGCTGTCCACTGCGCGCATCGAGCGACCACCGCGTATCGAGGGGGTGCTGCGAGCATAGAGACCATCCCAGTTGCTTCGCTATCCCCCTATCCTTCCGGCCGCATCTCCACTTCTAATAGCTTAATCTTTCGGTGGAGGTGGCTCCGTTCGATTTTCAAATCTTCAGCCGTGCGGGAGATGTTCCAGCGATGCTCACGCAACTTTCGGGCGATGTAGTCCTTTTCAAACGCATTGCGGGCGTCCCTGAGCGAGTCATACGACTGCGTGAAGAGTGGAATGACCACGGGAATGGGAGTTGCCGCTTGGGACGACGGCCCAACCGGACGCGCCTGCAGGGAGAGACTCGCTTGTACCGCGTCGATGACGGGTCCCTGCACCATGATCATCAATCGTTCAATCAGGTTCCGTAATTCTCGGATATTCCCCGGCCAGTCATATTGTTGAAACACCGTCATCGCATCCGGTGAGATCTCTTTCATCCGCAGCCCCTGCTCTTCTGCATGGGCCCTCATGAAGTGGCGAATGAGCAGCGGAATATCTTCCCAGCGCTCCCTGAGTGGCGGCACGACGATTGGTACCACGTTGAGTCGGTAGAAGAGGTCCTCGCGAAACGTGCCTCTCTCAATTCCCTTGAGTAAATCCTTATTGGACGCGGCTAAGACTCGGACATCGACCTTCAGCAGCTTGGTCCCACCCACACGAGTAAACTGTTGTTCCTGGAGTGCCCGGAGGACTTTCGCCTGGGTGCTCAGGCTCATGTCGGCGATCTCGTCCAGAAACAACGTGCCCCCGTCAGCCTGCTCGAACTGACCGCGTTTCATCGAGGTCGCACCGGTGAAGGATCCCTTCTCGTGTCCGAACAGCTCACTTTCGATCAAGGTCTCTGGGATGGCGGCACAGTTGACCGCCACAAACTGTCGACCGGCCCTCGCGCTTTGCAAATGGATAGCCCGCGCGACCAGTTCTTTCCCGGTTCCGTTTTCCCCCCCGATCAACACGCGGCTATTGGTCGGTCCAGCCGTCTCGATCAGTTGCCGCAACTGGTGCATCGCAGGCGACTGTCCCACCAACTCGAACTTCCGCTGGACAGTGGTCCGGAGTGTTCGGTTCTCTTGTTCCAATCGGTGTTGGTCTAAGGCATGTTTGACACGCAGGGTGACATTCTCGAGCGACAAGGGTTTTTCAATATAGTCGTAGGCCCCCAGCTTGATCGTCTTAACGGCTGTTTCGATCGAGCCGTGTCCGGACATCATCATGATTTGTGCGGTCGGCACCAGCTCACGAACCCGGCGCAAGGTGTCCATGCCATCCATTTCCGGCATCCAGATATCGAGGAGCATGAGATCAGGCGGATCCATGGAATAGACACGCAAGGCCTCCAGGCCGTTCTTGGCCACCGCGACTTCATACCCTTCATCCCGCAGAATGCCGCTCAAGGATGTGAGAATTGACTCTTCGTCATCTACGACTAAGATCGATGCAGACATGAATCCCCCGTGATGAGTGATCGGTGATGAGTGATCGGTGAGGTGGTGAGAATCTTGCCACTCATCACCCGTCACCCAGCACTCGTCACTTCTTCAACTAGACCGGCAATTCGAACGTGAATATGGCCCCTTTGGGCTGATTCTGGCTGACCTGAATCTGGCCCTCGTGATCGGTAATGATGCGCCGTACAATCGCCAGTCCCAGCCCCGTTCCTGTTTTCTTGCGCGTAAAGTATGGCACAAACAGCTTTTCCTGGTCTTCCAGTGCGATGCCCACTCCTTCATCCGCGATGCTCACGACGGCCCGCCGCCGTTTTGTATCATACTTGGTCGACAGCCACACCCGCCCCTTTTGCTGCATCGCCTGAATCGCGTTGTCCAGCAGATTGACCATCACCCGTTTGAGCTGCTCTCGGTCGAAATTGAGCAACGGGAGGTCTTCGTCCAATTCCACGAGGAGTTCCACATCCTTGTGGGCCCCTCGATAGAGCGTCGTGACTTCGTTGATCACATCATGGAGCGACTGATGCGCCATCTGCGGAGTTGGCAGCCGGGCAAACTTAGAAAATTCGTCGACCATATGCTTGAGACTCGTCACTTCGTTGATGATCACGGTGGTCGCTTCATCAAAGACCGTCTCAAAATCCGTCGATTTTTCGAGAAACTTTTTCCGCATCCGTTGGGCAGACAATTGGATGGGCGTCAACGGGTTCTTAATTTCATGGGCCACCCGCCGCGCCACTTCTTGCCACGCCGCCACTTTTTGCGCCTTGATCAACTCCGAGAGATCTTCGAACACCAGCACGATGCCGAGGTCCTTATTCGCGTCATCCTTCATGCGTGACCCGTGAAGCCCGACGGTCAAGAATCTGCCGTCGATTTCCATTGGCCCCTCAAGAGCCAGTGCATCGCGGCCATCGGCCATCATCCGATCGTAGACCGACTGGAATAGATGGAGTCGAAACTCTTTGAATACCTCATTGGCCGGTCTGCCATGAAATCGATCCGCCGCAAGCCCAAGGATCCGTTCACCGGACGGATTGAAGTTCGTGATCACCCCGTTCTTATCGATGGAGAGCAAGCCCGCAGCGATCGTGTCGACCACCGTCTCGATGTAGGCGCGGCGGCGATCGAGTTCAAGATTACTGTGGCGCAATGAGATGTTGGCTGATTCGATCTCGGACTTACTCCCTTGCAGATCCGACGTCATACGGTTGAACGAATCGATCAAGGTCCCGATTTCATCGGTCGCCTTGGCATCGATCCGGACAGAGAGATCCCCTTGGGCAATGGCTTCCGTTGCTTCAGCCAACCGTTGAATCGGTACCGTGATGCTCCGCGCGACGTAAAACCCAAACCAGGTTGCCCCGAACAAAATGAGCACCGTGATGACGGCGACGAAGAGATAGGCCCCGGCCTTAATGGGATTCTTCATGGCCTTGGTCTGCCGATACTCGTCGTACTGATGGCCGATCCCTTCCATTTTCGCCAGTAATGATTCTGGCACGTATGCCTCCACTACCACCACGCCGCCGATCTCGCTGCCACGCCCGCTGGCCACGATGGGGGCGGCGGCTCGCACCAAGCGCCCGGTTTGAGCCTCCTGCACCACATTCACTTCCTGCTTCCCGTTGATCACTTGGAGAACTAGCTGGCCGATCGGCAGATCGAGGGCTGATGACGGGACGTCGAGATCCAGCGCCTTGGTGAGCGTTTCCATTTTAGCCGAAAACACTTCAATCCCCGCCACACCGAATTCCGCTCGCTTGCGCACCATCGCCGCGACCAATAGATCACGTTGTTCTGTCAGCAGCATATCCTCTCGAAAGATTTCATGGCTGATGGCTCGGGCACTGTTCACGGCCAGGGTAATGTGACCGGCATGTTGCATCTTTGCCACGTCATACGAGTCCCGCATGACCTGCTCAATCTCATCGCTGAACCACACATCCACGGCCTTATTCACAAGCCCACTTGCGACGAGCGCAAGGAGCACCGTTGGAATGAGCGAAAACCCGATGAAGGCTGCCACCAACTTTGTCCGGAATCCCGACCCAAACAGTCGATGCCGCCGCTCGAAATAAGCCTTAATGAGGTTGCGGGAGAGCAGGAGTAGCAGGACCACAAACCCGATCAGATCGAGATTGATCAGCAGGAGCACGAACGCATAGCTGGTCGTCGGCAGAAAGGACTCGGTATCCTCGCCACCAGGAGCCACGACTTGGGAATAGTAAAAGGTCAGCGCCAGACAGGGGAGCAGCAGAATAAGGACGATCCAGACCGGCCGCAAATGCCGCGTCCTGCGTTCCGGCTCCAGGATAGCCCCGGAGAGTCGTGATGACCGTCCTGTTCTAGGAAGCGGCGGTACGATTCCGGTCATGGAACCGCGGTCCGTCTTTGTCCCGGGAGGGGGGCCTGAGTCCTTCTTGATCTCATTCACATCCGGCATTCCCGATGGTCGGCGTTACGACATGACATATGGAAGACAGCATAGGCACGCGCCTCGAATCAGCGGAGCCTCTCACCACGTCGCATCAACCATGGTAGCCGACAGACAGGTCTGGGGTCGACAGGCGGCAGGGGTACGACTACTTGGCAGCCAAACTCACGTACTTCATTCGAAGGGCATAGAGCATATCCCGCAGCACTGCCTGTTCTTCCGTCGTGAGATTGCCCGTGGTCTTCTCGTTCAAGACCGAGAGTAAGTCGATAATGTCTTTGGCTTGCGGTAGATTCGGCGGCATCGGAGGCTGCTGAGGATCCAGCTGTTCCCCCATCAACATCATCGAAGAGCTGCCCAGTGAAATGACAAAGGAGGAAAAGGTGACGGGAATTCCAGAACCCGTGTGAGGATCAGAGGGTGGCGCCTCCTGGTGGGGCTGTACCTCCGGTGCGGCAGGCGCAGTAGCCGAGGGACGCTCGGGTCCACTCCCGCCCCGCCGATCTCGAACGACAAATCCTTCTTCTTGTTCTGCGGCCACAGGCCTTCCTCCGCTCTAGATGCAGCGGCGGTACCCTACCATAGGCTCTGAATCGGCGCAAGCCGC
>JBDTPK010000151.1:0-6556 GCA_039932735.1 Nitrospirota bacterium | reverse complement strand
ATACGGATGTCACCGACCAGTCGAGGGAAATCCTCATGGGGCGGAGCAAGTATTCCGGGAAAAGCGTGTCGGAAGCCGCGTACGAAATGCTCCGTGAGGCGAATCGTTCGATGCATGCAAAAGAGCTTGTGCAGCGATTGGTCGAGGGAGGGCTCCAGATCAAGGGGAAAACACCGCTGACATCTGTGGCCACGTCTTTGAAGCGGGATAAGCGGTTCAGGAAAGTGGGTCCGAATACGTTTGAGGCATTGGAAGAGTCTCTGATCCATGCAGTGTAGTGTGCCTGAGTGAGACCTCAACACATGAAGGGGGGTGAGAGTCTTGGCGACGAAGAAAGCAGCAAAGAAGAAGAAGAAGTAGTCCCCGTCTTGATTCTAGCGTCGGGAGTAAGGCCACTTGCTCCCGACGTTAAATCACCTCCCGCGACCCGTGTGTCACACATCATTTCACCTGTCTTCGCAAGACCAGCACAGATTTTCTTTCACGAGGATAAGTACAGCTCGCATGATGTATGAGGGTTCGCCGCGAACGGGTGCTGACACGAAATGAGACGTGAACTCGGAGACATAACGTCCCGGAGCATACTCATAAAACATGTGGAAAAGCTGAGCGGCGAGACTCTCAGTCACAGTCGCGTATCGCATGTGCAGCAGATGCGTGATGAATACTGTGGGTTAAGAGGCTTGGAGGGCCACCAGTGATGCGAATCGAGGTACTGCCATGGCAGAACGAGGCTCAGATGAGGCGACTCGCTCGTCGGCATTGAGCAACACCCAACTATCGGGGTTGTCGAGAATCTGTTGAACCAGGCGTGTATGTATCGCGTGCCCTGAGCGCTCGGCAATCAAATGCCCGATAAATGGTACACCGAGTAATGAAAAATCTCCGACCAGGTCCAATATCTTGTGTCGCACAAATTCATTGGTAAAGCGAAGACCTGACTCATTGAGAATACCGTCTTGCGAGAGCACGATGGTATTGTCTAAATTGCCGCCCTGGCCAAGCCCGCGAGCCCAAAGGGCTTCGACTTCCTGTAAGAATCCGAATGTCCTGGCATCCGCGATCTCCCGCTCAAATGCCTGGGCCGAGTGCTCGTAGGCGTAGGTCTGAGTCTGGATCAACGGATGATTGTAGTGGATGGAATAGGTGATCTTGGTGGTCGAGGACGGCTCGATCCGAACTCGACGATTCCCGTCCACTACTTCAAGAGGCCGAGTAATTTTCAGATAGGGTTGCCGTTTGCTTTGAAGAACAATTCCAGTTGACCGAATCAATCGAACGAAGTGTGCTGCGCTGCCGTCCATAGCGGGTGCCTCGCCAGCATCAAGCTCCACATACGCATTGTCGATGTCGAGCCCGGCCAGGGCAGCCAAGACATGCTCAATCGTCTTAACCTGAAACCCGTTGCCGCTGATGGCAGTACACAACTCCGTCGGCACCACATGCTCGATGGAAGCGGCAAGAGACGCTCCATTTTTGCCATTCCGGTTGACAAACACGACGCCGGTATTTGCTGGAGCAGGCCTGAGCGTCAGGGTCACGGGCTGGCCTGAATGGAGCCCTACTCCTGCACAACTCACTGCATTCGCTAAGGTTTGTTGAGCTCTCACACAATCACCTCAATAAGTAGTGCAGAGGTGTACAGCAACTTACATGCCAACATATTACTTTGCGAAAAATCATCGTATGGCATTGATAGTACAATACAATATGCTTACATGAACAATATGAAGTCATGTTGCAAAAACATGACACCTGTGACTTTTCAAAGATTATTGAATCGTAATTCCATCCCTATCGTGACGACATGATGAGCCAACACAGATGGGAATGGAGTGGATTTCAGTGATTGGCAACGAAGGTTGACGAAAATGGCTCATACTGTTAAGTGACGGTGAAGGGAGGCGACATGGTGGTCGGTCGGATTTTTTAGACGTACCACTACCAGCATGTGGAATTAGAAGGTTTTCACTGGCTGGCCACAACACCTATGGTCGGGGATCCAATTCGATAAGGCCTTTTCGAATGGCCAGGATGGCCGCTTGCGTGCGGTCGTAGACTTGCAGCTTATGGAAAATATTGCGCACATGATTTTTGACGGTCTTTTCGCTCAGGTCCAAGTTATTGGCAATCTCCTTGTTCGTCTTGCCATCTGCGACTAAGCGTAGGACCGTGATCTCTCGCTCCGTCAAATCGTGTTCGACCCATCCTGGCTTTTTCCCCTTCTTCTGGGACATCAATGAGAACTCCGCCAAGATCTTGCTCGCGACGGATGGATGGATCAGTGACTCACCCTTATAGATCGCACGAATCGCGGCGACGATCTGAGAGGACTCGGAATCTTTCAAGAGATATCCTGTGGCGCCGGCGCGCACCAAATCGAAGATATACTGCTGCTCGTCGTACATGGTCAGTGCCACGACTCCGATGTGAGGGAACTCACGCTTGATTTGCCTGGTCGCTTCGACTCCGCCCATCCGGGGCATACTTACGTCCATCAACACAACATCGGGGAACAATGTCCTGACCTTCTCGACTGCTTCCATGCCATCCTGCGCTTCTCCTACGATATGAATGTCGTCTTTCGTCTTGAGGATTGCAGCCAGTCCTTCACGCACGACGCGATGGTCGTCCGCAATGAGAACCTTAATTTTTTCCATGAGATATCATCTCCTTATTCACCAGGGGAATGTCAACAACGATAGTCGTCCCGCGCCCTTTCTTAGACTCGATCTTGCCTTCACCGCCCACGAGTCGAGCCCGCTCCAGGATTCCGCGAATCCCGAAATGGTCCCATTTGTCGGGATCGCGCAGCACGGTGTCCATGTCGAATCCCACGCCGTTGTCCATGATGGTCACCTTGAGGCGTTCGAGGTTGATGTCCAGGCCCACAGTAACCCGAGTGGCTTTCGCGTGTCTCTCCACGTTGCTGAGAGCCTCTTGCACAATGCGAAACAGAAAGATCTTGGTACGCGGATATAAAATCTGTTCATCGCCGGAGACCCGAAACTGCGTCTTAATGTGATATTGAGTTTCGTAGGAAGTCAGATAATTGGTCAGGGCCGGGAACAACTCCATCTTGTCGTAGTGGAGGGGGCGGAGATTGAAGATGACTTGCCGCGCTTCATGGATGGCCAGCTTCAGTTGAGCTTTGCTTTCTCGCAAGGTGGCCAGGCTGGCTTTCGGGTCTTTTCGAATTAGTTGCAGACTCAGATCCAGCTTGAAATTCACCCCGGCCAAGTTCTGTACAAGGCCGTCGTGCATCTCGCACGCAATACGTGTCCGTTCCTCCGTCACCGCCACACCTGTCTCTTTCACATACAATCGATAGAGGGATTGGTATTTATTTAAGGTTTTCTCGATCTCGGAGGTCGCGCGAATGCGGGCATCGATGAGTTCCCACATGAATTTGGCGCTGGCCCCACCGATGATGGTCACGCCCATTCGATGAAAGTCTTGGAGCAACTCCCAGACCTTGGCATCGCCCGACACGTCGATGATGAGGTCTACGCGCTCAAGGTCCAAGAGCCGCCGATAATCGCGGGTCACAGGGATGCCAAGCTGTTTCGCCAGTATGACGCCTGGAGCGTTTTTCTGAACTTCGGCCACGCACACGATTTTGACCAGCGGGTCTGTCGCAAAGATCTCCATCAGTGCCGTGCCGCCGCGGCCTGCACCGATGATCGCCACATGCGTACCGCTCGACGCTCCGGTTTTTGGTGGCAGCCTGGGAGGCTTGGATTGAAATGCCGGCATCATGACACGTACTCGCTGAGACATGGCACCATGTGGTAACCCGACGAACCATGGAAATACATGCAGAGAGGACGATGAAGTGAAGAAGGAATCCCGCAGCCCTCACCGCTCGCGGCGTTGCTGAGCCAGTGTTTTCAGCTCGTCCATGAACTGATCAATGTCCTTGAACTCGCGGTAGACAGAGGCAAAGCGAACATAGGCGACCTGATCCAGCTCATGAAGCTCTTTCATCAACTCTTCGCCCACGATCCGACTCTCGATTTCGGTTTCGCCCATTTCCTGAATGCGTTTCTCAATACGATCCGTCACGACTTCGATCGTGGCGGTACTGATCGGCCGTTTTTCGCAGGCCTTCTTGAGACCGGCAAGAATTTTGGTACGGTCGAACGACTCGCGGCGACCGTCTTTCTTCGCCACCATGGGAAGAATTTCTTCGACACGTTCATAGGTCGTATAGCGGCGCTTGCAGCCGAGACATTCGCGTCGGCGGCGAATCACCTCGCCATCCTTCGCCGTGCGCGAGTCGACGACCCTATCTTCGTGTTCATCGCAGAACGGACATTTCACAGGCGGTGATCCTGCCCCGTCTGACGCGGGTTAGTAGGGATGAAAGATTGGGAAACGGCCGCAGAGTGCTTTGGCCTGAGTGCGGACTTCCTCGAGCACCGCTGGATCCTGCCGATACTGTAGGACCCGGTCGACCAGGCCCACAATCTCTTTCATCTCGGCTTCCCGCATCCCACGGGTCGACACAACGGGAGTGCCGAGTCGAATGCCGCTGGCGACGGCTGGCGGCTTCTCGTCGTAGGGCACGGCATTCTTATTCACGATAATGCCGGCAGCGCCCAAGGCCGCGTCCGCTTCTTTGCCTGTAATGCCCTTGTTCGTCAGATTCATCAGCATCAGATGCGTATCAGTTCCGCCCGACACAATCTTGTACCCACGGTCGAGTAGCCCTTGGGCCAGCACCTTCGCATTGGCGATGACCTGCTGTTGGTACCGCGTAAAAGCTGGTGAGAGGGCTTCCTTGAAGGCGACGGCCTTCGCCGCGATCACATGCATCAAGGGTCCGCCTTGTATTCCTGGGAAGAGGAGTTTGTCGACCGCTTTGGCATGTTCAGCCTTGCACATCACGACGCCACCTCGGGGTCCACGCAGGGTCTTGTGGGTGGTCGTAGTGACAAAATCGGCATAGGGAACAGGATTCGGATGGAGCCCTGCGGCAATCAGCCCGGCGATGTGGGCGATATCGACCAGGAGATAGGCACCAACCGACTTGGCAATCTGTTGGAATCGTGGAAAGTCGAAGGTGCGCGCATAGGCGCTGGCGCCGACGACGAGCAGGCGTGGGCGGCATTCCTCCGCCACCTTCTGCACCGTGTCATAGTTGATGATCTCGGTCTCACGTTCTACGCCATAGGAAAACACACGGAACAGGATTCCTGAAAAGTTGACCTTACTGCCGTGAGTGAGGTGACCGCCTTGAGCGAGGTCCATGCCCAGGATGGTGTCGCCTGGTTTCAGCACGGATAGGTAGGCCGCCATATTGGCTTGCGACCCTGAGTGTGGCTGTACGTTCACATGCTCCGCGCCGAAAATTTGTTGACAACGCTGGATCGCGAGATCCTCCACGGTATCCACATGCTCACAGCCACCGTAGTACCTCTTTCCCGGATACCCCTCGGCATACTTATTGGTCATGATGGAGCCTTGAGCGGCAAGGACGGCGGGACTGGCGAAATTCTCCGAAGCGATCAGCAGCAACCTGTCACGTTGTCGCTCTCCCTCGGCAATAATCGCAGCGTAGACATCCGGGTCTGTGGCTTTGAGTGCGTCTAAAGAACCGACCACATCATTCATGACAGCTCGTTCCCTCGTTAGCAGGATGCTGAAAAAGTCTGCCAGCTATATTCTCGCATCGTTCAGAAGCTCAACGTACCGAAGCGTACGCCTCTCCTCTTCGCTCGCCGCGGCCTTGCTGGCCCGCCTTTTGAGCATCCTAAGACTATTTGCGCATCAGCGCTGCGTTGTAAGACTCCAACACTGTTTTATGTATAAATCGAGTTTCCCCGCCCGGTCCGTTAGGCCTCAGCGGGGGCCGTTTCAGCTTCCTGTTTCTTCACGACATGAACGACCACGGTGGCCGTCACTTCCCGTGGAAGCTTAATCGGCACAGTAAAGGTGCCGAGTTCCTTGATTGGATGGTCCAGTTGGATTTTGCGCCGATCTACGGTAAAGCCCTGTTCTGCCAATTGTTCCGCAATGTCTTTGGTTGTGACCGACCCGAACATCTTGTCGTCCTTGCCGACCTTGGTCTGCATGGTGAGGGACACGGCCGAGATGCTCTTGGCGTGGGTTTCGATCTCCAGCTTTTCTTTTTTCGCCCGCTCACCGGCGACGCGCTTGATATGCTCAAAGGCCTTGATGCTGCGACTATCGGCTAGCACCGCTTTCTTACGTGGGAACAGAAAATTCCGTGCATACCCAGCTTTTACATCGAGGAGGTCCCCGAGATGTCCGACCCCCTCCATCGTTTCTTGTAGAATGACCTTCATGCCCCTAACTCCTTTGGTGGAAAGGGAAAGAGGATACTGGGGGGCCGGCAAAAAGTCAATTCGCAATATCCTGACTGTCATCCTTACCTGAAATGTCCGCGTTGGCCGAAGTAGAAATGTCCTCTTGTGCAGGCTCATTGCTTTCACTGAGAGGGCCGCATGGGCAGAGAGGAGACGGTGTAGAAGAGTGTGCAGGAGTAGAAGAGGGTTCATGTAATCCGGTAAGCGATGAACAAAGCCCCGCG